>JBDSAQ010000461.1:0-28383 GCA_039922095.1 Ginsengibacter sp.
TCGCCTGTTAGTAAAAAATCATGTTGTGATAATCCATTACCTGGCAGGGAGGAAGCAATAGTTTGTACTATAGGTATGTCCTGTGCTGGTGCGTAGCTTACAAAATTAAGTGCAAAGAGTAAACTCAAAACCGTTTGTTTAAAGAAATTCATTTTTCGTATGTTTTAATGCTGAATTATTCGGGAGAGCATGGTCTATTTGCAAATCTTAGCCGAAAGATAATCACAATGCCTGAGCAAACTTTAAATGGTATCCATTATTGTCTTTAATAACATATTGCCTTGCACCCCATGGCCGGTCTGATATTGGCTCAAAAACTTCTGCACCTTTATCAACGTGTTCTTTAAAAAGAAGCACAGCATCCGTTATCCATATAAAAATTTCAGGGCAGAGCTTTTGTTCTTTTATCTGAGTTAATAAATCCGGATCCAGTGTAAAATAAATCTCTGCACTTCCGGCTTTAACTCCGGCATATACCGGCGGCTCTCCATGGGTAAAATCAAACGAAAAACCAAGCACATCAATATAAAAAGAAAGTGATTTTTGAATATTATCAGTAGCAATAACAGGAACTGTACTGTGAATTTGATGAGATGAAGAAACCATATTTAAATGTATGATTATAAAATAAAATAAATTTTTTGATATTCTGGTTATAGTTATCTTCCATTTTATGAAAAAATTTGCGGCATGTAAGCCGTATAAATTTAAATAAAATCTGCTATTCAATATGATGGAAAATACTACAGCTAAAGGATTATTAAATTGGGAGCTTATAAAAAACTCCCCAGGCAAATTCGGCTTAAAAGAAGATCTTAATAATTTACCCGAAAAAGTAATTCAATTCGGCACCGGAATTCTTTTACGTGGACTTGTAGACTACCTGATTGACAAAGCCAACAAAAAAAATTGTTTTAATGGAAGAATAGTGGTTGTAAAATCCACAGGAAATTCTGTTGACGAGTTTACCGGGCAAAATAACCTATATACCATTCTTGAAAAAGGGCTTTATAATGGCAAAGCTGATGAGCAAAAAAGCTTAATAACCTGCATAAGCCGTGTAGTGCCTGCTCAACAAAAATGGGCAGATATTTTACAATGCGCTGCCGATCCATCTATTGAAATTGCAGTATCTAACACAACAGAAGCAGGTTTAGTGTTTGAGCCGGAAGGCTTAACTAATCAGGCTCCTAAAAGTTTCCCTGCCAAGCTAACTGCATATTTATGGCACCGCTACAAAGCTTTTAATGGAGATGTAGAAAAAGGGATGATAATATTACCAACTGAACTCGTAAGCAACAATGGTGAGCTGCTAAAACAATTTGTACTTAAGCATGCAGAAGACAATAAACTTCCCGTGGAATTTACAAAATGGATCACAAACGATAATTATTTCTGCAATACATTAGTTGATCGTATTGTGCCGGGCAAGTCAGAAAAAAATGATCAGATAAACTGGAGTGATAATATTAGTTATACAGATCATCTTCATACAACAGTTGAACCTTATTTATTGTGGGCCATTCAAGGTAATGATCGGGTAAAACAAAAATTGTCTTTCATTCAAACTGATCAGAGAGCAGTAGTTGCAGAAAGCATTGAGAGTTTTAAAGAGCTGAAAATCCGCATACTTAATGGAAGCAATACTTCTGTGGTTGCGCCTGCGTATTTAGCTGGCCTTAATACTGTTTATGATACAGTAATTGACACATTATTTACCCCTTTTACACAGCAACTTATTGATCAGGAAATTGTTCCTACTCTCATTGAAAACTACCCTGGTGCTCCGGGCTTTGCAAAAGAGGTTATGGATAGATTCGGAAATCCTTTCATACGGTACCCTCTTCTTAATGTCGCTTTGCAATGCTCAAGTAAAATGAATAGCAGAAATGCAGCTACTATTATCCGATACCACAAAATCTTCGATAAATACCCGCCTTTGATGTGCATTGGGTTAGCTTCTATGTTCTTGTTTTATACCCCAGGGGGGAGAGATGAGGCTAATTATTATGGTATGCGTAATGATGAAAAATATTTTTACAGAGATGAACATACAATCTTTATTTGCGATGCGCTGGATGGTATAGATTGGAGGAATACTTCCTATGCAGAAACATCAGTATCAACCATAATAAATAATGATAAAATATTTTCCCCGGAACTGGCCGCTTTGCCTGGCATTAGTGAAATGATAGCAAAGTTTTGCAAACAACTACTTAATGAGGGGATAAGAAAAACTATCGAACAATATATAAAATAATCAGTTTTAAGATATTCATAAATGTGAAAATTACAACTACGTCAATTGTGAAACTATGTTTAAGCAATCCACCATACAATTTTTAAAAACCCTCGAAAAAAACAATAATAAAATATGGTTTGACGAACATCGCAATATCTACCTGGAAGCAAAAAAGGACTATGAAAATTTTGTTTCGGCGCTGATTAAAAAAATTTCACTTTTTGATCAGGATATTAAAGAACTACAGGTAAAAGATTGCACTTTTAGAATAAACCGGGATATAAGATTTTCAAAAGATAAAACTCCATATAAAATAAATATGGGTGCAAGCCTTAACCGGGGAGGTAAAAAGTCAATATATGCCGGATATTATTTTCACCTTGAGCACGGCAATAAAAGCTTTGCCGGTGGCGGGCTGTGGATGCCCATGCCTCCTGAACTAAAAAAAGTGAGACAGGAAATTGATTATAACTTTAATGAGTTCACAGGTGTATTAAATAGCAAAGAATTTATAACTCATTTTAATAAAATTGCTACAACAGATGATGTAAAACTTATTAACCTTCCCCGCGGATATGAAAAGACAAATCCTGCATCTGATTATTTGAAACTAAAAAGTTTTATAGCAATAAAAAAAATCAGTGATGCCGAACTTACAATGCCCTCCCTTATTATTAAAACCAGTAAAGCCTTTGAGGCGCTTAAGCCATTTATTACTTTTTTGAATGATGCGCTGGCATAAAAGTTTTTAAAATAAAAGCAACTAAACCCTAAAGTTATTGGTCTACTTAATATCTATTTAAAAAGATGGCCAGTGATGAAAATCACCGGCCTTGCTTACCTCTGAAACCACAAGAAAAAAAAATTTTAATTATATAGCTTAAAAATATAAAATATTTTTAAAGGTTAGATTGCTTTATAGTGTCTGGAAATGGTTTTAGAAAGGATAGAATTTATAAGGGCTTAAAGGGATTTGGATTAAAAGTAAATGCTTCAATCAGAACGAAGATAATAAAATAAATTTTTAATTACTATATTTTTTCAATTCTTCATTGGCAGACTTAAATATTTTTTTCTTTTTATAATTATACCACCTTTCCGGGAAACTTTTTTTCATTAAGGTATCAAGGCTTCTCATTCCAAACAAGTTCCAGGCACCCTTTAATTTTCCGGCTGTACTATTCTGCATGGCCCTTAGGCTCATTGCAAATCCGCTATCAAGGTATTCCATATGATGCCAGTAACCTGCGGGCATAAATAAGGTATCCCCATGTTCTAAAGTAACTTCATAACCACTTGCAAATTTTAATGCAGGGAAATCAACATAGTTGGGAGTGCCGTTATTTTTATAATAATTCGAGAAATCTGCCAGGCTTAATACCTCAAAAGGTTTGCGATATAATTTGAATTGTTCCTGGTGCGGAAACAATAACACTCTCTTTTTTCCCAAAAACTGGGTATGCAATATGTGTGAAAGATCAATATCAAAATGCATATGGGTTATGGAAGTTCTCCCTCCTGTAAATAACATAGGATATCGTTTCACAAAACCTTTCATCAGGTGCTCTGGCCAGGTAAAGTCTTTGGTAAGTTCAGGAGCATGCTCAAAAATATTGAATAAAAATATTCGCCAGCCGGCGGGGCCTTCCTTTATCATATCAATATATTCCCCAAACGTTTTATAATCATCTGCCGTATTTATAGGTGTATAGGCATCACTTTTTATATTATTATATATGCCCACTTTTACATCACCAACAACTTTTTTCAAATAATCCCAATCCCACTTATTATATGCAGGCCATTGTTTTGCCAGGTCTGTAATAATAAGAGGCTTTTTTGGGTGGTAATAATTGTGTTTAAATTCCTCAGGACTTATCCGTTCTACTTTATCAACAGGTTGTAATTGCATACATCAATTTGAGGACAAAATTAAAGACTTTATAAAGAAATATTTTAATCAGTAATTATACTCTAAAAAAACCAACAATTTCAAACTCCTCTTAAAAACTATTAAATGTTAGTTTTGTAGTTGCTGCTAAATATTAAAGATGGTTAAGATTATTACCTGGAAGATATAAAAAGATGATTGCCTAAGGCCTGCTGCCGCAGGTTAATTGTAAAAGAACATTATGGCCTTACACTTTCATGAGCTAACTGTGAAAAATATACAGAGAGAAACTTCAGATTCCGTATCTGTAAGTTTTGAGATTCCTGAAAATTTAAAAAATGAGTTTGCATTTAAACAAGGACAAAATATCACTATAAAAAAAATTATAAACGGAGAGGAATTGCGCCGCTCTTATTCTATATGTACCAGCCCCCTGGATAACGAACTAAAAGTTGGAATAAAAAAAGCTTTTAACGGCTTGTTCTCCACCTATATTAATACCCAATTAAGTATCGGTGATGTGCTGCAGGTAATGCCTCCTTCAGGAATGTTTTATACTGAATTGGATCCTGTAAATAAAAAGAATTACCTGGCATTTGCAGCAGGTAGTGGAATTACTCCCATCCTTTCCATTATAAAAACCACTTTAGCAACCGAGTGCCAAAGCACATTTACATTAGTTTATGGAAACAAAAATCATCTATCTATAATGTTTAAGGATGAACTAAATGCTTTGAAGGATAAATATATTCACAGGTTTTCTTTACACCACATATTAAGCAGAGAAAAAGTGGAAACGGATATTAATTATGGCAGAATTGATGAGAAAAAATGCATACAATTAATGGGGCTATTCAAAATTAATTTGGTGGATGAATTCTTTATATGCGGACCAGAGAAAATGATTTTTTGTGTAAAACGATTTCTGGAAAATAAAGGAATTGATAACAGGAAGATTCATTTTGAACTTTTCTCTACACCAACCAGGCAAAGAACTGCTATAAATTTTAATACAATAAATGAAGCTAATGATAGCAGCACTGTAACCATTAAAGTGGATGGCAGAAGTTTTGCCTTTAGTTTAGATTATAATAGTAATAATATTTTAGATACAGCTTTGGCTGAAGGTGCAGATTTGCCTTTTGCCTGCAAAGGAGGTGTATGTACAACGTGTAAAGCGAAACTTGTAGAAGGAGAAATTGAGATGGAAGTTAATTATGGCCTTGAGCATGAGGAAGTGAAGGCAGGTTTTATTCTTACCTGTCAGTCTCATCCAAGAAGTAAAATAGTTGTGATAGATTATGATATTAAATAGCGTTAGTTTAGAAACCCATATGGCTAAATTTATTTGAAATATTTACAACTCAACCTAATTTTTCAACCTGCATATAGTTTAATTCCACGGGGGTAGCTCTTCCAAATATTTTAACCTGGACTTTAAGTTTTTTCTTTTCATCATTTACCTCTTCAATAACCCCATTAAAATCATTAAATGGACCATCAATAATTTTAATAGTTTCTCCCACAATGAATGGCTCGCTCATCTTAATTCCACCTGTTTCAGCCATTTCATCTACTTTACCAAGCATTTTATTAACTTCTGCCTTCCGCAAACAAATAATATTTCCTTTTGACCCCTTGCCATCAGTTAAGAAGTGCATAACATTACTTATGTTACTCAGATGCTGTATTATCTCATCAGACAATTTTCCATCAGCAACTTCAATCATAATATATCCCGGATAAAAATTTCTCTCTCTCATGACCTTTTTCCCATTTAATACCTTATACACTTTTTCCACGGGAAGAAATACCTGCCTGATTATTTTATCCCAGCCATTACGTATTATATCCTTATCCAGATATTCTTTGGTTTTGCGTTCCTTACCGCTCACTACACGCAATACGTACCACTTGGTTTCCTTTTCAGCAGCCGGGGCTTGAGTATCGGAACCAGAAAATTCCGGGGCTATTGTTTCACCAGTTACATCCTCAGTCAGATTTTCATCTTCTGAACCCTCCTGACTATCCTCAGTTATAGTTTTAACTTCTGATAAAGTATCTTCTCTTTTGTCTGTTTCTTCTATATTAATTGTTTGTTCCATTTTATTTGAATAAAGAATATATAAATTTTAAAACTCCATTAATACCAAGATCCATTAGCCATACTACTCCGGTTATAATTAAAGTAGCTACTAATACAATCATTGTAGATTGCTGCAATTGATCCCAGTTTGGCCATAGTACTTTCTCATTCATCTCTTTATAAGAGTCTTTGATATATGTTGAAATCTTATTCATGATTTTTTTTATTATAAATGATAGCACGGGCACAAGGATTCGAACCCTGATCAAAGGTTTTGGAGACCTCTATTCTACCATTGAACTATGCCCGTATTAAAAACCAAAGTCATTGGTCAATCGTCATTGGAAATCCCGAATGACTGTTGACTAATGACTCATGACCTGTGCTAAATTACAATTTTATTTTAATATCTCAGTAACCTGACCGGCACCAACGGTTCTTCCACCCTCACGAATTGCAAATTTCAATCCCTTTTCCATTGCAATTGGTTGTATCAACTTCACTGTAAGATTAGTATTATCACCTGGCATTACCATTTCAGTTCCTGCTGGTAACTCAACTTCACCGGTAACGTCAGTTGTACGGAAATAAAACTGCGGACGATATTTTTGAAAAAATGGGGTATGACGGCCTCCTTCTTCTTTACTTAAAACATACACCTCACCTTTAAAATCAGTATGAGGGGTTATAGAGCCTGGCTTGCAAAGTACCATGCCACGACGGATCTGATTTTTTTCAATACCTCTCAGTAATAAACCTGCATTATCCCCGGCTTCTCCTTCATCTAAAAGTTTTTTAAACATTTCTACTCCTGTAACAGTTGAGGTTAATGGCTTTTCCATTAAACCAACTATTTCAACCCCTTCACCTACTTTAATCCTACCTCTCTCTATACGGCCCGTAGCCACTGTACCACGACCAGTTATTGAGAATACGTCTTCTACACTCATCAAAAATGCCTGGTCAACAGGACGTGGAGGTAATGGAATATATGAATCAACCGCATCCATTAGTTCATCAATGGCGCCAATCCATTTTGCATCTCCTGCCAAGGCACCTGTTGCGGAACCTTTAATAATAGGTGTATTATCGCCATCAAAACCATTCTTGGTAAGTAATTCACGGATCTCCATTTCAACTAATTCAATAAGTTCAGGATCATCTACAAGATCAACTTTATTCATGAACACAACCATACGTGGCACTCCAACCTGGCGGGCTAATAAAATATGCTCCCTGGTTTGGGGCATAGGACCATCCGTTGCGGCAACAACTAAAATTGCTCCATCCATTTGTGCAGCGCCGGTAATCATGTTTTTTACATAATCGGCATGGCCCGGGCAATCTACGTGTGCATAGTGGCGTGCCACGGTTGCATACTCCACGTGAGCTGTATTGATTGTAATACCTCTTTCTTTTTCTTCGGGGGCACCGTCAATCTCATCGTAATTCTTTTTTTCCGCTAACCCCTTCTTTGACAAAATATCGGTTATAGCAGCTGTCAAAGTGGTTTTACCGTGATCAACGTGACCAATTGTACCAACATTAACGTGAGGTTTATCCCTTTTAAAATTCTCTTTTGCCATTTTATTTGTTTTTTTATTTGATTTTTAAAATTATTTACAGGCTGACAACCGGCAATTTTTTGCGTTACTTTTATTGAGCTGTTGATGAGAATTGAACTCACGACCTCTTCCTTACCAAGGAAGTGCTCTACCCCTGAGCTACAACAGCTTGTTGAAGCCAGGTCATTGAGTCAAAATCATAAGTAATTCCCAATAACCAATGTCTAATGACTAATGACTCTTCAGAGCGGAAGACGAGCCTCGAACTCGCGACCTATAGCTTGGAAGGCTATCGCTCTACCAATTGAGCTACTTCCGCATTTATGTTTAAAAGATTTGAAAAGTGTCAAGCGTTAGAGTAACGCCAGAACCATTAAAACATTTAAACGAATAACCCATGTTAAAGTGGGCAGAGTAGGGTTCGAACCTACGTACTCGTGAGAGAACAGATTTACAGTCTGTCGCCTTTAACCACTCGGCCATCTGCCCGGTTTGAATTTTAGAGACTATACAAATTAAGAAGATTTAAATCGTATTAAATTGATGCGAAATTCCAGTATCTAAAAATACAAAATCGTAAGAGCCAGGGGAGGGATTCGAACCCCCGACCAGCTGATTACAAATCAGCTGCTCTGACCAACTGAGCTACACTGGCATTTGTGGTAATATCAATGCTACAAAGAACTGCTGCCAAACAAACCGTACAGGTATATTTTTTAGGAAGGCAAAGGTAATGGAATTTGTTTAATGCAAAAATTTTGACATTATATTTTCAGCTAAGCATAAGGTGGGCATTTATTGCTGAAGGCAGATTTTATTAATGCAGAAAAGTCCGTACTTAAAAGGATCAACACCATTTCATGCAGACTGCTTCTCTTTATTCCTTTTTATCTGTGTTATCACAGAATCCAGTGCATAATCAAAACTCTCTTCAAACGATTTTGAACAATGTTTTACAAAAAAATCATGCCGGGGAACATGCACATAAATTTCAGCTATTTTATCTTTAATGTTGTGTACAACATTATCTAATTTAAGGAATACATCAACCTTTGTAATTCTTTCATGAAACTGGGCTAATTTAGAAAGTTTCTTTTCAACATAGGAAACCAGTTTTGTGTCTGCTTCAAAATGGAGGGTTTGAATATTTACGTTCATAGTAGTCTTAAAATTTTCTGTGATTAAATTGAATCTGGTAAAAATTTCTTAGCTAACGGGCAAATGATAATTTTAAATTTACATGCCTTTGGGTATTATGGAAACGCTTTCATTAAAAATTTATTTTGCATAAAATTATAATTAAAAAATATTCAGTTCACGCTTTTGGATGTGCTTTTCTATGAATATTTTTAAGCTTTTCAATAGTATTGTGTGTATAAATTTGAGTAGCCGCTAAACTGGTATGCCCCAATAATTCTTTTACTGCATTTATATTAGCTCCATTGTTGGTTAAATGAGTAGCAAAACTATGTCTTAAAATGTGAGGGCTTTTTTTATCAATAGTGGTTACAGTATTTAAATAATATTTTACTGTATTATATACATATTTAGGATATAGTTTTTTGCCTTTATTATTTATTAGAATATAAGACTGATCTATATTACAAATAGTGGTTTTCTTTTCTTTCACATATATTCCTATATCATTTATGAGATCACTGTTAACCGGTATTATTCTTTCCTTATTACCTTTCCCTATTACCTTTATATTACCATTCCCCCCATCAATCTGCGATTCTTTTAAATTGATCAGTTCACTTAAACGAATTCCTGTTTGATAAAATATTTTTAAAATTAAATGATCTGTTTTTCCCTGCCAGGTATCAGGGAATTGAACATGTTTAAATAAGGCAGAAATGTCTTTTTGCTCTACAAATACAGGAAGCCTTTTGCTTACCTTAAGTGAAACAGTAGTTGACATCGGGCTTGAAACAATTGTTTTAATTCGTAATTGATATTTAAAAAACGATTTAAGAGTTGAGATTTTTCGATTAATGCTTTTAGAAGAAATACAATTGCGTTTAAGAGAGGCGAGCCACGTACGTACTAATGCAGAGGTAATCTCCTGTAAAGGAAGATCTCCATATTGCAGAGCAATAAAATCGAAAAAATCTGCTAAATCAGTTTGATAAGAAATTAATGTATTGTGAGAATATCTTTTTTGATATTTAAGATAATCTAAAAAAGGCTGGATAAATAAATTGGATGATAAAGACATAAAAAAACCGGTAACAACAAAGTTAATTAAACTTATTATTACCGGATTGTAAATTACTTTTTATTATTTACTCCTCAATTTTACCGCTGGCAATTTGCTGCCTGTAAACTGCCTTTAAAACCTGACCTCGTCTTCTTATGGAAGGCTTAATGAAGGCCTGCCGTTCACGCAACTGTAATAAAACCTTACTTTTCTCAAATTTTTTCTTATATTTTTTTAATGCTTTGTCAATGTTTTCGCAATCTTTAGAATCAATAATTAGCATACAATGTATTTAAATGTTATTTTTTGGACGGCAAAGATAAATTTATTTTGCACACATTCTCCAAATTTGGGAAGAATTAAGATATAAATTCCTTACAAGGCATTAACGTTTAATCATATTCAGCATTAATAATGTTTGGGATATCATTTGTCCATTATATTCTAATGCAAGTGCCTTGTGGTTTATGGCATCTACTATTGTTCCAACAAGGCATAGCCCGCCTGTAAAAAAATATAAGATCCCCATACCTATGTGTCCAATTACAAACCGGTGAATCCCCGATACCAGTACCAAACCAAGCAATGATAATAACAAAATGGTTTGGGGATCTTTTCTTTTGGAACGGTATATCATACAAAAATTGGTGAGTTCCTCTTCACTGAACCCTTTTGTACGGGAATTGATTGTTACTAATTCTTCAGGTGAAATATCGTACAGGTATTTTAACAGGACATGGCTTACGAAATCAGTGTTATCTTGTTGCATGATCATGTATTTTTTTTGTAGATAGATTTAATTGCACCCAATTTATATATTCTGCTTATAATAATTATCAATGCCAAAGGCCCAAAAGGATGCGATGAAAAGGATGCTCTTATATTTCCCCGTAACAAATAATTAACCGAATGGCCAAGTCCGCAACCTGGACAAAAATTTATACCAAGCGCTTTAAAAATACATAAAGAATAATGCATATTATCTTTCTGTGAGATAAGTGCTAAAAAAATGATGGAACATATCCAGAAAGCCAATTCAAAATATTTTTCAAATAATATTTTCAATTAAGTAATTTATCTGTACAAAATATTTAAAACGCTAAAATTTATGATGGCAAAATAGTACAAAGCAGTAGAAAATCATAAGTAAAATTCATATACGGTAACTCCTATTTTGTATCCTCCACAACTTCCTCTGCTACGGAAACTTTTTTTCTTCTTCGTGGCCATATTTCTCCTTTATGTTTTGTTGGTACTGTATCTCCTAACATTTTACCCCAGGGCCGGAGGCCATCAACCCTGTCGAAGATTATTTTTAAAACAGCAACAAATGGTATAGAAAGAAACATCCCCGGGATACCCCATGCTGCATTACCAAGCAGAACAATTACAATGGATACTAAGGCATTGATCTGAACTTTTGAAGAAACTATTTTTGGTACTAAAAAATTATTGTCAATAAATTGTATAATGGCATAAGCTGCAAGAATTCCGAGTTGGGTAGAAAATCCATCTTTCGTTACAGTAGCAATAAGCACTGGCAGCGCAATTGCAATTATACCACCTATGTATGGAAGTACGTTTAATATTGCGCCAATAACCCCTAATAAAATTGCATAATTAACTCCAAGTAATAGTAAAGCGGTTGAGTTTAATACTGCAACTATAATAGCTTCCAGCAGTAATCCCACCATATAACTTTGGATAGCGCTTTTTGTCTGATTAAGTACATCTGAAACTTTTTTAGAATTTTCTTCTGCAAATACTTCGTATAAAAAATTAAGAATAAGTGTTTTGTAAAAGAGTAATAAAAAGACATACACTGGTAAAATTAAAATTACAATCACTGTCCCCAATGCGGTACCTACAGTTTTACCCAACAAAGATTTACTGTTATCCAACGCCTCGTTAATCAATTGCACCTGCTTGGTAATGGCCAGCCCAAATGTTTGTTGTACCCAGTGCTGTAGTTGAGAGAGAATTAAATTAAATTTTTCCTTAAGTATCGGAAAATTTTCTCCAAAGCCTATTATTTGCGAAGAAAGAAAATATACTATGCTGCTTATAATTGTAAATGCAATAAGTAATGTAACTGCAATTGATAATACATGATTTAAACCCATTTTTTTAAACCTGTTAACCAGGGGGTTTAATAAAATAGCAATAACTAAAGCAAATGAAAACGGTATAAGTACCCCACTTAGGGTTACGAGGATATAAAAGAAAAGAACAAGCCCAAGAAGTATTACAGTGATTTTAAGATAAAAGGGATATTGTTTTAATTGCATATTGAAAAGGTAAGATGATTATTGTACAGCACAATAATTAAAGATATTTTCTTTAGGTAATTGCTTATGAATTTATTTTAAAAGGGTTCGAAGTTTCAAAATTATACATGATGTGCATTACTTTGTGTAAAACATGTGAAAAATTATGAGGTAAAAAATTTTGAAACTGCCTTTGTAGATGTATATCTTTATATCACAATTTAAGAGCGTAACACTTGCAAAAGTGCGAAACTTTTAAATCAAAGGCATCGGGTTAGTAAGTAGTACGGAGCTTAAGCAATTTAGCGAAGTATAAATACAAAACTTGGTGCTTTTTTTATTTATTAGATTTTAAGACATAATGAAGATTTAAACCAAACTTCTTACGAATCTATATCGGGTACCCGGCTAAGTATAATTTTTACCAGTATCACACTAAGGGGGAAACCTTAATTATTTCATTTATAATTTTTTTCTCCATTTCCCCAATACAAGTTCATTTTGCTATTTAACCTGTTAAAGAAGAAAAAATTTGTATTCACTGGCATTTGTATATAACTTAATAAGATGAAAAGAAATTTTATTATCCTGCTTTTTTTATCTAATACCCTCTTTGCCCAAACTGTTATTCAACGCGATGCTGAGATAGAGCAAATGGTTAAGGAGGTTTCGGCAGATTCATTACACTTTTATATACAAACATTGGTTGCCTTTGGCACACGAAATACTTTAAGCACACAAAACGATACACGGCGTGGAATAGGCGCTGCAAGAAATTGGGTACTTAAAAGATTTAATGAGTTTGCAAAACAATCTAATGGAAGGCTTTCTGCTTTTATTGATACCACTACTTTACAACCTGATGGAAAAAGAGTAGATGTTCCGTTGTTGCTTGGCAATGTAATGGCAACATTAAAAGGTAATGACCCCACTGATAAACGTCTTTTTATAATAAGCGGTCATTTAGATAATATGCGTACAAATGTAATGGACAGAACTGGTGATGCACCTGGCGCCAATGATGATGGCAGTGGTACTGCTGCCGTAATTGAATGTGCAAGAGTTATGAGTAAACATTCATTTGCAGCCACAATAATTTTTGTTGCTGTAAGCGGCGAAGAGCAGGGCCTGCTTGGGTCTGCCTATATGAGCAGCAAAGCAAAAAAAGAGAATTGGAATATTGAGGCTGTTTTAAATAATGATATAATGGGGAGTAACAACAGCAATGAAACTAATATTATTGATAATACAAAGGTTCGTGTGTTTAGTGAAGGCTTGCCATTTTATGAAACAGAAAAGAATGCTGCACGAATAAGAGCACTTGGTCTTGAAAACGATGGTATGGCAAGGCAGCTTGCCCGGTACGTAAAGGAAACAGGTGAAAGATATGTAGACAATCTGGAAGTGGTATTGATATACAGGAACGACAGATTTTTACGAGGCGGAGATCATACACCATATGTTCTGCAAGGGTTTGCAGCAGTTCGTATAACAGAGATGAATGAAAATTATACACGACAGCACCAGGACGTAAGAGTGGAAAATAATATTCACTATGGTGATTTATTGGAGCATATAGATTTTGAGTATTTAAGAAAAAACACTGCTCTCAATCTCTGCAATCTTGCAAACCTTGCCAAGGCCCCAGCTATGCCAGACTCAGTGAAGATTGATGTAAAAAAATTATCCAATTCAACTTATTTAAAATGGCAAACTCCAAAAACCGGTAAAGTAAAAGGCTATTATGTTTTAATGAGGCAAACTACCAACCCATTCTGGCAAAAGAAAATTTTTACTGCTGATAATGAAATACGTTTACCTTATTCAAAAGATAATTATTTTTTTGCCGTACAATCGGTTAATGAAACAGGTAATGAAAGCTTGCCTGTTGTACCGGGAATTAATTAGGTGTAATTAACCTTTCTCAAACAAATAAGTATTTAAATTTGAGAAAACGTTTATTAATTCTATTCTATGAAAAATATAGTCAGTTGTTTAACCTTTATACTGCTTTCGGTTTTAGTATTTGCACAAAAAGATTCTTCACCTGTAAAACTGAATGGGTTTTTTAAAAAAGCAAATTCAATTTTAAACTCAGGCAAACCAGGAGCACCTTCTCTTTCTTCCAACGAAATCTCAACAGCATTAAAAGAGGCGCTCACTATAGGCGCTCAAAAAAGCACTGATCAATTATCAGCAGCAGATGGTTTTTTTAAGAATGCGGCCGTTAAAGTTTTACTCCCTGCTGAAGTAAGTAAGGCAGAAAATAAATTGAGGATGTTAGGTATGGATAAGTTAGCTGATAATGTTATTTTAAGCCTCAACCGTGCTGCAGAAGATGCTTCCCGATCAGCAGCCCCGGTTTTTATTGAAGCGATAAAAGGTATTACTATACAGGACGCACTTTCAATCTTAAAAGGAACAGATACTGCCGCTACCTCTTATTTAAAAAGAACCACATCCCCACAACTTATCAATGCATTTACACCGATTATAGAGGCCTCTTTAAGTAAAGTAAATGCCACAAAATACTGGAACGGTTTTTTTACTGCTTACAACAAAATAGCTTTTTCTAAAGTTGATGCCGATCTTACTGCTTATGTAACTGCCAAAACCTTAAACGGTATTTTTTATTATGTTGCAGAAGAAGAAAAAAAGATTAGAAATAACCCTGCAGAAAGGGTAACTGATATCCTGAAAAAAGTTTTTGAAAAAAAATAAACTCACATGTTCATTCTTTTAAAAACAAAGAAATGGCTATCTTCCCCAGACAGCCATTTCTTAAGTTATCATTTTCTTTTTGTTTTATTTTCTATGCTTAAAACTCCTGCAGGACTGGCTTTGATACTTATATTATGTTTTGCATTTTCTCCTTTAATAAAATAATTACTATCACCATCGGCAGTTACCTCTGTTACTATTTTATCAATAGTGTATGCAGCATATTCGTCCTGCAATGCAAGCAAAATATTTAGCGGCAATTCTGAGAGAGTAATATTTCTTGAAGCTCTCATTAATTTACCCTCTGCATTATAAGATGCGGTACAGTTTTGACTATTTAATTTAAAGCTGGCAAGATAAAATTCATTAATCTTTTTCCATTCAACATCTGTCGCCGTAGTGAATGTTTTTTCAAAGGCAGATTTAACGGGAACAGATACTGTATCATCTTTCCCGGTGAAGGCGGTTGCTGTAATAAGCAGGCCTGTGAATAATAGAATACTCATTAATTTTTTCATTTTTAGTTTTTTTAAGTTGTTTATAAATGGCTGCTGTTGGCCTTTTGGTTTAATGAGATAAAACTAATTATTGCATTGTCAGCCTTTTCTTTTTAAGGATAAACTGCCTGGGGTTTACAGAACTTATACATGAGTGGAAAAAGCGCAATTTTAAAAAGGACCACTTCCGTGTATCCATTTTAATGAAAATGCTGACTGTAATTATTTCATAAAAAAAATATAAAAGTGACGGCTAAGTATTGAAAAGTAGAAGCGGCAGTTGTAGTGTGAAAAGTAAAAGCAGAAATAATTAATGTTATAAGCTCTGACCAATGTTCATTACATAATTATCAACCGGTATCCGGTTCGATATGCTGCGGGCAAGCGTCATTTCATCAGCATATTCCAGCTCGCCCCCAAAGGCAATACCCCTGGCAATGGTGGTTATTTTTATATCTATATCTTTCAGCCTTTTGCTTATATAATAAATGGTTGTATCCCCTTGTATATTTGGGCTTAATGCAAATATTATTTCATCATTTTTTTCATTAGTAATGCGGCTTACCAAACTATCAATAGTTAGTTGCGAAGGCCCGATTCCGTCAAGCGGGGAGATTACCCCGCCTAATACATGATACAGGCCATTATACTGCTGTGTACTTTCAATGGCAATCACATCACGGATATTTTCAACTACACATATCATATTATTTTTACGCGAAGTATTACAACAGATATTACACAATTCTCTATCAGATATGTTATGACACCTGCTGCAGAAATGTATTTCCTTTCTCAATTTGGAAACTGCTTCGCTGAAATTATTTACTTCCTCAACATCTCTTTTTATAAGGTGCAATACCAGCCGCAATGCAGTTTTTTTTCCAATCCCGGGAAGGCGTGCAAATTCGTTAACGGCATTTTCTAAAAGAGAAGAAGAGAAAATCATATTGCAAATATAATAAGAAGCTACAGCCCGAAACGAATGGACTCAATTCCATAAAAGATGTACAGGCATTTAAAATAGAAGTGGCAATTCAATATCTCTTTCATTCTCCCAATTAGCTTTTATGTTTAACTTTTGAGGTAAACTATATACTTTCTCAGGTTGCAGTTTTTTGTGATAGTTTCCCTGATCCCAAAATCCATTATTATTTTTGTCATATAAAATCCGCAATTCATATTCTCCCGGTTCAAATAAAGGAGCACTCCACTTCGCTAATGTTAATGGATAAGATTTTACTATTATATCGCTTTTTATAAATTGCAATACAGGGTTTTTACTTTTATCAAAGTTGATAAAATTGATCCTGATACTTCCATAATCTGTTTCTTTTTTTGTTTTAAAACGGATAGTATCAGATTTAGCCAGAACAAGGCCTGTACTATCACTTCCAATATCTTTTAAAATAATCAACTCATAAAGAGAATCGGGTAACCACTTATTGTTAACAATTATCTTTTTAAATGTGCTGTCAATAGTTATAACAGCATTGCTATAAATATTATATAAAGTATCTGTAAGCAATATCTTTTGCCGGTCAAAATTTTTTAAAGGCTTATTAAATTCAATAGTAAGGTCATTTAAAATATCCTGTTTTTCCGTAGGAATTTTAGTGGAATATTTTAATTTCTTTTCTATAGGAGCTGATGTTTTTGCTATACGCGGCTTTTCTTTTTCCTCTATGTAAGCATATAAATTTACCGGGGCGGTAATTGAATTTACGTTTACAATACTATCCGCAAAACCAAACATTTCAGCCGTGCTATTATATGTTTTTCCACCATCGCCATCTTTTAAAGCAAATACATTATATAAACCAGGGGAAAGATTTTTAAAAGTAAAATTTCCTGAACTATCTAACCTGGCAATATACTTTGGCCTGAACTTGTGTACTGCAGAATCATCCAGATCTTTATACAAATAAACCTGGAGTGTGCTATCAGCAATTCCGCTTTCAGCAACCTTCACATTTCCCTCGAATTTAAGAGTATCTATAAACCGGCCTGTAGAAAAAACATAAGAAAAATTTCTTAAAATATTATTCTCATTATTATCCCGGATAGCATTGCCTAAATCAATTGCATAAGTAGTGTTAGGCTCTAGGGTATCACGTAGTTTAATAGTTACTGTCTTTAATTTAAAATCCACATACGGATCATTTTTTGGAGTGGGAGAAACCAATAAGTTTTCCCGTAACTGATCTAACAAAATGTATTCATCAAAATTTAAAGTGATTCGATTGCCTGTAAAATTGGTAGAACCCATTTGAGGGCGGGCATCTATTAATGTAGGGGGAATGGTGTCTCGTGTTCCACCAGTCGGTGCAATTATTTGAGCACAACCACTTGTAAGAACCAGGATTTTTGGGATTAGTAGTATTAATAGGAGAAAAAATAAAAGTCTCTTCATTGTCTGCACCAGGATTATAGGATTGTTGGGATTAATGAGAAAAAGTTCTTGCAAACATAAATCCTTTAATGTTTGCCTGAACGGGCCTTACAGGATTTATGAGAGTTTTGGGATTACGTCTGAACCGGATTTTTGGACTAATAAATAAATGGGAAAGAAACCCACAGTAAAAAATAGATAATGCCTTTCTCACTCTTCCCAAACATCCCATAAATCCCAGTTCAGACAACCGTCCCACAACATCCCAGTTCAGACTTCTTCTTGTTGCATTTCATGCAATGCCACTTCAAGCGTATTCTCTTTTACAAAATTGCACCAGTGGCAATCCTCCTTTCCGCAACCGGTATAAAAATCCCTCTCCCGAATTTTTTTCCAAACAGTTGTTACCTGTTGCATAACCGTTTCAATATCCTGCGGCTGAATAATAACTTTCTTTTTGCAATACTCATTTTTTTTATCAGGCTCTACAAAATCAAACTCAGTACTTACAACTTTCCAATCCTTCTTATCATTATCAACTAATATTTTGTAGAACACAGCTTGCCGCCAGTAATCACCACCATTAGGGTCTTTATCATTGGGCGCACATAATTTTTCTTTTGTGAACTGGCTGGTAACATCCCCGGTTTTATAATCAACAACATTTACTTCTTTGCCGGTAAATTCTAACTTATCAATTTTGCCTTTTAGCGGAACACCGTTTACCACTATATTTTTTATGTTGCGTTCAACGGCAACGATCTTGTTAGCTGATGAAATATATTTTTCGTAATAATTGCTTAGTACATCAGCACCATATTCCATGCGCCTTTCAAAAGCTTCCTTTGAAAAATTCTCACGGTGCCTGATCATATACCATCTGAAATCTTCTATAACTTCTTCTTTGGAGGTGAACTGTTGCTTTTCATGTTTCTGCATTTTTTCGAACAGCCGCTCCAATGCAAAGTGTACAGCGCTTCCAAAAACTGTGTTCTCAGATTTTCCTGAAGGGATTCTTAACAGTGTTTTAAAATAGAATTCCAGCGGGCATTTTAAATAGTTATTTAGTGCAGTAACATTCATCACATATTTTTCCAGGAGGCCATTGATAAAATCTTCTTCTGACTTTTCTATTTCAGGAGCAAGGCATGTGAAGTTTAATACTTCAAAATCCATCAGTTCACTGTCTGGCAATTCAATTCTTTCAATGGGCAATTCGTGTTCCTGTAAAATTTCCTGTATGAACATTGAGGGCTCAAGTTCTTTAGCATCAGCTTTATATTTCACATAAGATATCTGCAGGTGTTTTTCTGCTCTTGTAATTGCAACATAAAATAATCTTCTAAGCTCTTCATCATCATTTGCAGAAGGCAGGGAAGAGAAAACCGTATCAGGAAAAGTAAACCCTTTCGGAGGCTTTCTTTTTTTCTCCCATAAAGATGCATTTACGCCTGCAACAAAAACATGCTCAAACTCCAAACCCTTGGAACCGTGTGCTGTCAAAAGGTTCACGCCTTTATCGCTGCCCGAAACTTTGGTCATGGAAAGAGGAAGTTCTTCTTTTTCCATCAGATCAATTATAGAAATAAGGCCTTGTAAATTCAGCAGGGGATTACGTGAAGTTTCTTCTTTTATAAAATCAAATAAGGCCGTAAGCATTTGCATCAGCGTTATTTTTTCATCACTCTTCATGATGTAACTGAGCACCCCTGCATTACAAATTATGTTTTCAAAAAGCTGTTGTAACGTTACGTTAGAAACTTCGGCGATTAAATTCTCAATTGTACTACTAAATGATTTTAGCTTGTCATCAATACCAACATCAAATAAATTTTTAGCAGGTTTATTGGCTTTATCAAACAACATTTTTCTTATAGAAGTTAACTCTCCCCCATGCTGTTTGTTGTTTACTTCAACAGTGATTTTTGCAATTTCAATCGGCCTAATTTTATAAAAATCAAAATGTAACATTTCAAATAACATTTCATCCCCGCCATACGGAATGTCATGTTCTGCGGCAAGATATCTTAACAGTTGGATTATTTTTTTAGCAAACGGATGCTGGATAATATTAATACTTCGTTTTGAGAAAACAGGGATATCTTTTAGCCTGAAATATTTTATCAGGTCTTCCCCATATTTATTTTCTTTATAGATCACGGCAATTCTTCCCGGTTCAATGCCTTGCTGCACCAGCGTTTGAACCTTGTTGGTTATATCAGCCATTTCATCTTTAGTAGTTTTATATTCTACCACTGTTGGGTTGTGCAACAGTTCCATCAATTCTTTTTTTGATGAAATAAGATGCTTGGTTAAGCCTTCAAACTTATTGATAAGCCTTTCATTATTTCTTTCGATAAGCGTTTTTGAAATATTAAGTATGCCCTGAGTAGAGCGATAATTATTGGTAAGCACCACTTTCAACAGATCAGCATATCCATTGGCAAAGCTTTCCATGTTTTCGATATTAGCCCCCTGGAAACGGAAGATGCTCTGGTCATCATCACCCACAACAAACACATTTGGGTTCTCCCAATAGCTAACTAAAAGTTCAACGATTTTATTTTGTGTGCCACTGGTGTCCTGGTACTCATCAACAAGAATGTATTGATACCTTTCCTGGTAATTGGCAAGCAGGTTTTTATTTTCTTCAAAAGCTTTTATCACCCAGTTTATCATGTCATCAAAATCATACAGGTTTCTTTCTCTCATCATATCCTGGAAATGCTGAAACTCATTCACTGCCGCACACAGCTTTTCCATTCTTAACTTCTCATCATAATAGGCAGGCTTATAATCGCCTTTTTGCCATTGACCTTTCCTGTCGTTTTTATATTTGAACTCTTCATCAGTTTTTATCCGTTCCAAATACATGTCAATCCTTGGCTGCAAAAATTCCTGGTTCCAGCCTTCTCTCTTCATTGCAGAAAATAGATTCTGCAAATTTTTTATTTCGTAATACACATCGCCCCGGTATCTTTTAAGTAAATGGTTTTTAGGGAAACTATCAATTAGCTCTTTAAACAATTCAATCTTTTGAAGCTCTGAAACAGGGTTCAGCGCTGACTTTTCAAACATTGATAAATTATCCTGTATGATGTCATTACAAAAAGAATGAAAAGTATAAATGTTCACTTTGTAAGCATCAGCTCCAATAAATTGCAGTAGCCTTCTTCGCATGGCTATTGCACCTGCATCTGTGTAAGTAAGGCATAAAATATTTTGAGGAGATACGTCCGTTTCCAATAAAATCTTTCCAATTCTTGCCGCAAGAATTTGCGTTTTGCCCGTGCCCGGCCCGGCAATAACCATAACTGGCCCTTCAATTGTATCAACTGCTTTGCGTTGTTCTGTGTTTAATTTCTGATATTCTTCTGTGAATTTTTTGAGGAGAATTTCCCTGTAATGGTGCATGGTGCAAAGGTAAGAAGAATGCTTTTCTTTAAGCTTCCGTTCCAATCAGCTTTCTAACTTTCTGTTATAATTTCGTTAACCTACATTCAATTGTATTAGCTGCTTTCTTTTATGCTCATTTAATTGGTTGTATTCTTTGTTGAATTTTCTAATAGGTAATTATCGGAAGGCATGTATAAAGATAAATTATTGGGCGCTTTTGTTAATGTAACAAAACCCAAATTTTATTGACAAAGTGTTAGCAGAATTCGAACCACGGTCGGATAATGTTAGAGATACTTTTTAAGACCTCTTCTAATACTTGTGCTTTGTTTGAGGCACTCAGATAAAGCTGCATATTCTTGCTTTGTCAACGTTCCCATTATTTCATAATCAACCCCTTCAATTTTATAATTTAACTGAAGGGTTTGCAGCAGATAATCTTCTACCTCATTTCCGTATACATAAGTATTTTTTGGAAATGAAAATCCATTATCTGCAATTACTCTGCCTGCCTGAAAAGCATAACAGTTGAAACATCTTTCCGGATCATTATTACATCCGTGTTCTGTTTGTATTAGGGAAGGGGTTTTATTAGAGCTAGTAGGCAAAGAGGCAATTACAATCTGATTATCCACTACTTTTAAAACAACAAAATATTTGTTTTTGCTTGTGTTTCCGTTTTTAAAATAAAAAGGAGAAATGTAAATAACGACACCTTCGGTATACAAAGCCTATCCTTTAAGATGATGAATGAATTCGAGATTTTCCAATGATTCAAAGTATCGTTCTTTCAACTGTTCATTATTCTCAAAAAGTAAAGAGAAGTCAATTGTATATTCAGTACTATTAACAGCAGCAGATTCCAGTTCCTGAAGTATTCCATTTTTTATTGCAGACTTTCTCCACAACGAATTTTCTTCATGGGTATAGTCTATCAAATCTTTTGCTGTTTTGTGTTTTGCAAAATCCGTTATTTTTTCCAGCAGGTAAATATCATTATCACTAAACTGGTCATCATTAAATTCGCCTTTGGAGTTATACAGCTTGTTATCATAAGGATCCTTTTCAATAAACTCTTTCAGCAACTCTGGACTATCTTCCGACAGATCAATGTACACTTCCTTTAACACTGGCCCGAGTTTCCATATTTGGAAATTAAGACCAAAAAAAGGATAACCAAACCGTTTTACAGATGACTCTTCTAAAAGGAAAAGGAGCTTTAGTATTTTAGTTTTAGATAACTCACCAACATTATCGGCAAGATAAATAAGCGTATTGCCTAATTTTTGTAACTGCTGATGTGAAAGGTGATTTTGCATAAACGTGAAAGAATCTCAAAATTAGTAAATTAATCCTGTATAAAGAAAGCCGGGTGCATTCCATAGTTGTCGCACCTCCAATTGGTTTGTGGGTGAAACCTGCCATGGTACAGGGATGTTTTTTCAAAAATATGTTCAGAAAGCATTTGCAAAATACACGCTATATTGCTTGATTGCTAAAATTAATATAAAGCGGTATGATACCATATATAAGTACTTCAGGTAAAAAAACTGGAGCAACAGCGTATGAAATAGGAGAAGATTTTATAGTGGTTGAGTTTTATAAAACTAATTATTTGTATACATATTCAAGTGCAGGCAGTTATAATGTTGATACCATGAAAGAGCTTGCCTTAGCATCATCCGGGTTAAGCAGTTTTATATCTCGAAATAAGCCTAAATACCAAACGAAATTTAACACTTAAGCTATGTGGTTAAACCAAATCCTGACAACAAATTATAAAAGTTGTAAGAATATTAATTATGTACTTTCAAAAGATGATCCCAATATTTTAATCGGAATAAATGATTGTGGTAAGTCAAGTATTCTTAAGGCAATTGGCCTCTTACTTTCAGCGAGATCAAATTTCCATTTCCCTTCTGATGATAAAAGAAAAACTGACTTATCAAACGCTAGAATGGAAATGGAAGATTTTAACACATTGATTAAATCTATTAACCTTCCGGCAATTACTTACGACTAAAGCAAACTATAATTATAGGAAAATTTATTTTGGAAGAGGAAGATAAAGAGGAAGAAAAATTACAAACGTATTCTTCGCACCTACAATGGGTGATTGATAATCTTGAAAATGATGAAATATGGTTAATGAAAGTATTCGATGAAACTACTTCGTCTGTCAAGGATTATATTCTTACAAAAGATGCAACAGAAGATTCACAACCTTTAAAATTGTATTCAGACACCGCAAAAAATCTTAAGGATAGAGCTGCCAAAATGAAAATACCAAAAGATGACATTGAAAATGAAAACAAGATTGGTAGATTTAAAAATGTGGAATACGTTAATGCTATATATAAGAAAACATCCTTAGAAAGTACTTGGGCCGAATACTCAATTAAAGATGAAAAAAATACTTTTCCTGAATATAGTTACTTAGACTGGAATATGTCAATGGAACAACTACAACAAGTCGCCAAGAGTGCTATAAGCACAAAAATTAATTCTTTTACTGATAATGCGTTACGTTTTGCCAAAAGACAATCTCAGAAAGCGCAACAGATAGTCGACCAAGAGTTAGAAGAGTTTACTCAAAAATTTGCAGTTGAATTACCAAATATCCAGGCAATTAAATCAAACGTTGTTTTTTCTTTAGAATCAAAATTAACTGACTTGCTTATTAATAAGACGAACACCCATGGAGATATACATTTGGATTCTCAGGGCGACGGTGTAAAAAGACAAATCTGGTTTGCATTATTGAAATGGAGCGCTTTAAACGCCTTAGGTGCTGATGTCTTAAGTAAAAAGTTTATATGGTGCTTTGATGAACCTGAAACGCATCTTTATCCAAAAGCTCAACGGGATTTTTTTCAAATCATAAAGCAAGTTTCTTCAAAAAATATTCAAAGTGTTATTAGCACTCATTCAACAATATTTATTGATAAGGCGGACTTTTCTAAAATAACAAAGTTTGAGCTTGATAGTGGTTACAGCAAGCTTTCAAGCTGTAATGGAGTAACAGATATTTATGAAGCATTACAAATACGAAATAGCGACTTTTTATTCTATGATAAATTTATCGTAGTGGAAGGAGATACAGAAGAGACGTTAATTCCTTATCTTTTTAAACTTTATAACACTGAATCTCTAAGCTCAAAAGGTGTTCAATTAATTAATTTAGGAGGCAAGGACAAACGTAAACAAAACAAACAACTTCTAAAGAATTTGCTTAAAGACTTCAATAAACAAGAAGAAAATATTGTATACATTTTTGACCATGACACAATTATAGAGTCTACGGCAACTGAATTTAGTGATATAATTTATTTTTCCGTAGGGAAGCAAGACATTGAAGATTCAATTGATAGTACTGTGTGGGAAAAAATTGTTACTGAAAAAATTGCGCATCTCAATATTACTTTAACAATAGATGAAATAGACGAAATTAAATCTAACATTCCGGACTCTGAACCAATACAAAGCAATCAAAAGTTCTATCCAAAATTGAAAAACTATTTAAAACAGAAGCTGAATGATCAGAATGACTATTATTTAATTGATGACATATTTCCAAACAAAGGAAGAAAGTCAGGAGAACTTTTATGCGCTTATATTAATAGCCATGAGTTAATTGATCCTAATATAATTTTAGCTTTTGAAAGGCTTTTAGAATAATTTTTTTTGCCAACTTTGATCTTAATTCCTGCATCTAAAACCGCTATCACTCTTATCCATCTCCAAAGCTAATATCAAACAACACCACCAATTGACCAAACACTATATGTACCTCCAAACCAAATCTTTTGTCCTATATTCCCCCAATACATGAAAAAAAAGCCATTTTTTGTCCTATGTTTTAAAACATATAACAAGGAATAATAAAACCCTTTGTAGATTAAAAATAGTTATCAGTCTTATTCAAAAAGCATATCAGTGTTAGCTTTATACCAACCAATTAAATTTATGGATTTAAAGACCGCCATCACTCTTATTCAATCTCCAAAAATAAAATCAAATGCACCCACCACCTGGTCAGACCTTGGCTGCGGCTCCGGGTTATTTACTAAGGCGCTTTCTATCTTGTTACAACCAGGCAGTAAGATCATTGCAGTTGACAAAGATGCATCTGCACTGAAAACGGTTAATGTAACAAACGGGATCATTTTAGAAAAGCTGCATGCTAATTTCATCAATGATAAGTTCCCTTTACAAAATCTTGATGGCATCCTTATGGCTAATGCACTGCATTTTGTAAAAGATAAAAAGGCCTTTATAAAAAGGCTGCGATCTCATGTGAATGACACAGCCTCGTTTCTTCTTGTTGAATACGATACTGACGAATCCAATTCGTGGGTACCCTACCCGCTGACTGTTGAAGGCTGGCAAAAAATCTTTGAAGAAGCAGGCTATTCACAATACGAAGAAATTAATCGTTATCCTTCTGTTTATCGCCGTGCTGATATCGTTGGAATGTGTTTTACCGGACAAGAGCCTTAGTTCCTACCTTTGCCCATGCGCATTCTCTGGCAATACCTCAAGCCTCATAAACAAATTATATTCTTCTCGCTGCTGCTTGCTACCATTGCACAATTGCTCAGCCTAATTGATCCCATCATCTTTGGAAAGATCATTGATGACTATGCAGGTAATGCGAAACGCCTTCCACAAAACAAACTGGTTAATGGTGTGCTTGTCTGGCTCGGTATTGCCGTAGCTGTTGCGATGCTCGCAAGACTAGCTAAGGCTTTCCAGGAATATACTACACGCCTGGCAGTTGCCCGCTTTGGCATGCAGATATTTAATGATGGCCTCAGGCAAACGTTGCGGCTATCATTCCAGGAGTTTGAAGAAAGCCGTAGTGGTGAAACACTTTCTGTGTTGCAAAAGGTAAAAACAGACACCGAGCGGTTTGTAAATTCTTTTATCAACGTGGTGTTTTCTTCTGTTGTAGGTATTGGCTTTTTGATATGGTACAGCATTACTAAAAACTGGATGCTGATACCGGTGTTTGTAATTGGCATTCTTGTGCTGGGTTCATTGACAGGTTTACTTTCTAAAAAAATAAAAACGGTACAACGGTCTATTAATAAAGAGACCAATAAAATGTCTGGTGTTATTACAGAGAGCCTTAGGAATATTGAACTGGTAAAAAGTCTTGGGCTTACTTTTCCTGAGATACGCCGGCTGAGGTTACAAACCCAAAAGATATTTGACCTTGAAATGGTGAAGGTAAAAAAGGTACGCAGCCTTTCTTTTATGCAGGGCACTACACTTAATCTTCTTCGTCAATCTATATTGTTCATCCTTCTCTGGCTTATCTTTCGCAATGTGCTTACCACAGGTGAGCTGATCAGCATGCAATTTATTTCCACCACCATCTTTGGCCCTCTGCAGGATCTAGGTAACATCATTTTGCAGTACCGGGAAGTAGAAGCTTCTATCAACAGTTTTGATATGCTTATGCACAAACCTATTGAGCAAAGACCTGAAAACCCTGTTGACATAGGAGAGCTTAATAACCTCCGGTTTGAGAATTTAGTATTCCGTCATAAGACAGCCGCTTACAATGCTATTGATGATATTTCATTTGGTGTAAAAACAGGTGAAACAATCGCATTTGTAGGCCCTTCAGGCTCAGGAAAATCAACACTGGTAAAACTGATGGTAGGTTTATACAAACCTGTTAGCGGTTCAATATATTTTAACAATGAACTCTCAAGCGATATCCGCTATAACCAGTTGCGGCGGCAGATCGGTTTTGTTACACAAGACACACAATTATTTGCAGGCACAATAAAAGACAACCTCCTGTTTGTAAAACCGGATGCAACAGATGAAGAAATAACCGGGGCTTTGGAGAAGGCTGCAACAACACAAATGATGAGCCGCTCATCGCATGGCATCAATACTCTTTTAGGAGAAAGCGGGATGAAATTATCAGGTGGCGAAAAGCAACGCATCTCTATAGCCCGGGCTTTGTTGCGCAATCCACGTTTGCTCATTTTTGATGAGGCTACTTCCGCACTCGATTCTCTTACCGAAGAAGATATTACCAATACTATCAGGACCATATCATCGGCACGTGAACGAATAACTATTTTAATTGCTCACAGGCTTTCTACCATTATGCATGCAGATGTTATTTA
Source organism: Ginsengibacter sp. (assembly GCA_039922095.1). Classification (GTDB taxonomy): domain Bacteria; phylum Bacteroidota; class Bacteroidia; order Chitinophagales; family Chitinophagaceae; genus Ginsengibacter. The sequence continues at coordinate 27,407 of JBDSAQ010000461.1, forward strand.
TGTGTTGGAAAAAGGAAAAGTAGCAGAGATAGGAAGCCATGATGAACTACTGCAAAATAAAGGATTGTATTATGCCATGTGGCGCCAGCAGATAGGCGAGAGAAGGCAATGGGTTGATGGCGGCAACAGCTTTAAGAGTTAAGGAAGCATTGAAAATTATTAAAAATGCTTTGCGATTGAGTTCTTAAGAATTAAAAATTTTGACTTATCCTTATCCCGGTGTAACGCTTTCAAAGAAATTATTGAAATATATAGAAGGCCCGATAGTAGTTTTTGCCATCTGTATTTTAGCTGCACCAAGGCGGAAAGTATTTTTAGTAAAGTAGAAGCATACACAGAATGTTGGCAAACATGATTTACAATCATAGACGTACGCAAAAGTATTTAAGGTAATTACGCTTGTCCATGAAAGGCAAAACCAATTCAGGAATTCAGATAGAAACTACTCTGTTATAGTTAAAATAAAAATGGCTTTTTTTATTGCTTCTATTTTATAGGATATATTTTCATGGAGAACAAAAAGCTGCTCTTCCTCAACTATAATTGTTTTGCCATCTGCAAATAGTTTTATTTTCCCTTTAATCATCTGGATACTTAAAATATTCCGGGGATGCTCTGTGGTCATCTCAGCCTTTTTATGCAAAGCCACTATTACTATTCTTAATTTATCGCTTTTAAATACCGTAATTGAATTGCGATCATTTTCCTCCCATGCCCTTTCATTCTTAATTTGTTTAATAAAAGAAGCTATATCAATTAATACTAATGGTGCATCAACAGGACGGTCACCTTCCGGACGATTGATGGTTGCTTCGTTGTATTTTTCTTCCATGAGATTAAATTTTTTGTCAAAAATAAATACTTGAACTCACTTGTTATTTATTTCTTATCAATATAAAAAGATTAGTAAGAAAAACACCAATAGCCGCACCGCAGGTTAAAAGTGTAATTATGTGAATTGCTCTTATACATTCGCT
>JBDSAQ010000462.1:0-4953 GCA_039922095.1 Ginsengibacter sp.
GAAATTGCTTTGTGTTTCCTCATACCCGGCCCTCTAAATAATCACACATACAAGCCATATGTATAGAATAAAAGCCTTCCCCGCAATTTGTATCGCTACATCTGTACAGGGTAAAAAAACATTTTCCGGTGGCGCAAATTTTGCATCCACCTATAACCAATCTTAATAAACAATCTTCATTATTTATAACTTCATTAAAAAATCAGACTTAATATGAAAAAACGATTTGCTATTTTATTATGCATTTGCTTGTTGCCTTCCGCTTTACTGCTTGCACAAAAAAGCAAAAATTATGAAATAAGCTCCCAGGATGCCAACATTTCTGTAAAAGTTGAAACGGGCAGCAAACTGCAATGGTCAGTACAGTACAAAGGTCAACAGATCATTGCCCCATCTGCTATCTCATTACAACTGCCAGATATTATTTTGGGTGATAATGCAGCCGTTACTTCAGCCCCTGTAAAAAAAGTAAATACTGTTATAAATGCAATTAATTATAAAAAAGCAAGTATTAATGATCAATATAATGAGCTTACCTTAAACTGTAAGGGTGATTATGGTGTCGTTTTCCGCGTATATAACGATGCAGTTGCTTATCGTTTCTTTACAAAAAAGAAAGGTGAGCTTATTGTAAAGAACGAAGAGGCCAATTTCAATTTTACAGATGATTACAAATCTTTTATACCCATACAATGGGATTACCGCGATGGCAAAATGTTCAACTCTTCCTTTGAAGCGCTTTACCACGAAATTAAACTATCCCAATTTCCAAAAGATTCTCTTGCGTTTCTTCCGCTGTTAGTTGAAGCAGGTGCAACAAAAGTGGTGGTGCTGGAGGCTGACCTGGAAGATTATCCTGGTATGTACCTCGATTTAAACAGCACTGGTAAAGGCCTTAAAGGTGTTTATGCTCCTTACCCCATAGAGGCGGATACGGTAGGCATCAACTACATTCCAACAAAAAGAGAAGATTACATTGCCAGAACAGCCGGCACCCGAAACTTTCCATGGCGGGCTATTGTTATCGCCGGGCAGGATAAGGATTTATTAAACCAGGATATTGTGCAAAAGCTCGCTGCTCCATCCCGTTTGACGGATATCTCCTGGATAAAACCAGGGCTGGTAGCGTGGGATTGGTGGAATGCCAGGAATATTTCCGGCGTTGATTTTAAAGCAGGCATGAATACTCCAACCTACAAATATTTTATTGATTTTGCCGCTGCTAATAAAATCTCTTACATCATTCTTGATGGTGGCTGGTCTAATCGTTTTGACTTATTGAAGGTTAACCAGAATTTAAATCTGCCGGAGATCATCAGCTATGGAAAAGATAAAGGCGTAGAAATTATTTTATGGGCATCATGGTATGCTATTCTGCAACAGATGGATAAAGTTTTTCCGGAGTATGCAAAGATGGGAGTAAAAGGATGGAAGATTGATTTTATTGACCGTGACGACCAGGTTGCGGTAAAATCAACGTATGATATTGCAAAGAAGGCCGCAGAGTATAAAATGATGGTAGATTATCATGGTGCATTTAAACCAACCGGTTTGCAACGTACGTATCCAAACGTAATGGGTTATGAGGGTGTAAAGGGTTTGGAAAATTATAAATGGGCAAATGAAGATCAGCCGCATTATACTACTATCATTCCTTTTATCCGTATGATGGCCGGACCCATGGATTACACCCCCGGTGCTATGCGTAACGCTACTGAAGCAGCCTATCGTGTTGTTGGCAGTAACCCAATGAGCAAGGGTACAAGGTGTAATCAATTAGCACAGTATGTAATTTTTGAAGCGCCTCTTCAAATGCTTTCTGATAATCCAACTATTTATAAAAGAGAACAGGAGTGTACCAACTTTATCGCAAAAGTGCCTACTATATTTGATGAAACAGTTGCACTCGATGGTAAGGTAGGCGAATATGTAGCGCTTGCCCGCAGAAAAGGAGACGCATGGTTTGTAGGAGCCATGAGCAACTGGACGCCCCGTGAAATTACGCTTGACTTTTCGTTCTTGCCTGAAGGAAATTATGAGGCGGAGATTTTTAAAGATGGCATAAATGCTGATCGTGATGCTACTGATTATAAAAGAGAAATTATGGCTGTATCAAAAAGCACAAAGCCAACTATAAAACTATACCCCGGCGGAGGATGGACAGCACGCATTTATAAAAAATAAAGCTTCGCTTTCTTAAAACAGATTAAACATAACAATGAATATGCGTCACGTTAGCTGTCGGTATTGTTTTTTGCAGTGCTGGTTTTCTTATGCCATAAATAGTAAGAAAGAAACAGAAATGTAATTGGCAGTAACATAAACAATATTTGTGGTTGAAAGCCGCCAACAGCTATTCCGGAGTAGGTTGCACCAGCTAAATCGAAGAAGAGGCCTGCATAAGCCCATTCTTTTATTCGTGCAAAACCAGGGATAAGGATGGCAATAACACCGAGCAATTTTGCAACGCCGAGAAAAGGAATAATATAAGTGGGGTAACCTAAGCTATTCATAAATTTAACCGCATCAGAAGTAACAATGATGTCAGGTATTGCAGAAAATAGCATAAATGCTGAGAATAAGCCTGTAATAATCCAGAAAGCTATATTTGTCTTTTTCATTTTATTGTTTTTATGGGTGATGAATATTTAATACAAATATGCAAAATTGATTCTTATAGTTTGAGGTGCAAAAACGACAATTTGGATAGTGAAATGCGACAAATATAAGATAATGAATTCTCTTAGATAGTCAGATGTTCCTCTTACTTACCATGAGAAAGACAACGGTTTAAATTCTCAGCGACCTTTCCAGAGATTGCTAAGAATTAAGCAATCTTTTAGGAGAAGACATTCGCCAACCCGGTTTTATAAAATTATTTTTTCGTTTTGCCAGCAATAAAAATAATGCCCCTGTAATCAAACAAAGTATCAGCGACTGTAGTGAATTTTGGGGTCCTGTTTGTCCCCCCGTTATTAATGCTGCGCCTGAAATTTTACTAGTAAACCAACCTTCTGTAATTGAAGTGCTGGAATTTATTGCTCCAAAAATGCCTGGCTCAGCAAAATCCCAATTAAAATGCAAAAAAATGGGAAGCCATAAACTGCGGCTGAAGATATAAGCAGCGGGAAGCATAAAACCGGCCTGAACACCAGTTGCGCAAACCGATAACAATGTTGCTCCTTTACCATTGATATGTAAAATGGCAAACAGAAATATAAAAAGAAGCAGGCTAATTGTAGTTCCCAGTTGTTGTTCTAATAAACGAAATAGTACGCCTATAATTAAAATTTCAGCAACAAATCCAGCGCTCAATGCTATACTAAATGAAGGGACCAAAGTTGACAGCGGGTTAACACGGGTAATTGAATAGGTAGCGGCTATATAAATAACCGCAATAAAAAGCGATTGCAAAACGAGACCCGTTACAAATCCTATGACTGCATTAGTGCCAAATGATGATGTACTTAATTCTTTAATTCGCCTTTTTTCATAGGCTTTAAATAGAAGTATATAGGTTAATACTGCTATCGCCGAATCTAAAACTGCTACAATTATACTTTTTGTGTTGTCAGTTAATTGTGTTTTGTCAAGTAGTAGCCTGCATAACCATTCTGTTAGGGCAACCGATGTAACAATTACTGCAATGCCAATTACGATCTTTGTCAAAAAAAAATGTAAGGTTTTTTGCAATGCAGTTTGGTTGTCAATTGTCATAAGCTATACCTGGAATTTTAATTGCAGCAGTAACTGTAGTGCTCAATTAAAAATAATCTGTTTCACATAATTCCGAGAATCTATTTCCAAGGAAAGTCTTCAGCAAATTTATTTACTTATATATGCCCCCAATAATTATACTGCTTTCGAGCTATTAACATAGTGTGTATATTTGATCGGACAGTGGTTTTCACAAACTCCCGTTCGCTGCAATGCCGACAAAACATGACACAACCAAACAAGAAATATCCAGTAGCCTTTTTTGTAGCATTAGTATTTTCTTCCTGTGCAACAATCTTAAATGGCCCAGTACAAAAGGTTTTTATAACACCAGGTAGAAATATTAAAGTGATATCAGTAGACAAAGTAACCGCAGTAGATTCGACAGAAATTGGAATAGACGCTCCAACAGCATATTATATTGTACGTAGCAAAAATCCCCTTAAGGTTAATATACAAATTGATAGTATAAAAAAAACAATACTTCTAAAGCAAAAAAATTCTTTTGCCTATTGGTTTAACATTTATTGTAATTATGGTATAGGTATGCTAGCAGACAAAGACAATGCAAAACGATATGCTTATACAGCAAGAAATTATTTAACTGTTAAAGATACATCAATTAAGATATTTAGATTTGCCCCAATAAAGAAGGGAACAATTAATCTCTCATTATCTGTACCATTCACAACCATATTTAATATTAAATCAATCACTAACCAATACAAGTCAGCAGGATTTTTTGGACTTGAAACAGGATTAGATTATTTCTTTATAGACAATCACTACTTATCCGTAAATATGGGAGCGGCAACAGATAGGTTTGGGGAATATTTAGGTAAAGGGTATTTTGAAACAGGCAGCGTCTTATTTACAAGTGTGAGGAACAATAATATAGTTGGGAGCTTTGATTTAGGTTATGGACTAAATTTTTCACAACTAAAATGGTCAAAGCAAACCATTGGTGACACAACTAAAATTGAACAATCAGTTATTAATAAAGGTTTCGGATTAAGTCTTTCTGCACAATATAGGTTAGGAAATTATTTTAGACTTGGCGTTCTCTATGAACCTGGCATATTGAATACAAGTTCCAAACCTGTATTTGGCTATCAACATTATATTTCATTCAACTTGACATGGAAATTATCATTAAGAAAAACACCTTAATAGAATGACACATGCAGCCAATATGGTTTGGAGACTGGCAACAAGTGATGCTCACGGCTTATATGA
>JBDSAQ010000463.1:0-8941 GCA_039922095.1 Ginsengibacter sp.
ATAAAGATTTTAAAATTGCTATTACTATTTTAATTATAGCTGTTCTGGGAATTGCAGGTAGTTATCTTGCTCTTTTTATTACCAGCATACCTTTAAATGTTGGCAGCTATACAGGATTAATAATGATAGTTGGTATAATTGGTGAAAATTCTATATTCACTTTTTTGCAGTTTAAAGAGGTACTTCATACATCTTCAGTTGATGATGCTATTATTTATTCAATATCAACAAGATTGCGCCCAAAATTAATGACTGCTCTTGGCGCCATAATAGCCTTATTGCCATTGGCATTAGGGATTGGCGCAGGCGCAGAGTTGCACCAGCCTCTCGCTATTGCAGTTATAGGCGGATTTATTATTGCCTTGCCTTTGCTCCTGATTGTTTTACCTTCCATGATGAGATTGCTTTATAATAAAAAGAAAAAAGTTGCCAATGCCTAACTGGTTAATATATGCACTAATATCAGCGCTGTTTGCGGCATTAACCGCCATCTTCGCAAAGCTTGGTTTAAAAGATGTGAACTCCGACCTCGCTACGGCTATACGCACAGCAATTGTACTTTTTATTACCTGGGCAATTGTATTTGCAAGAGGCAATGCGACCGGCATAAATAATCTCTCAAAAAACAATTGGATATTTTTAACGCTTTCTGCTTTTGCAACCGGCCTGTCATGGATATTTTATTACAAAGCTTTGCAATTAGGCAAAGCCTCGGAAGTAAGTGCAATTGATAAAGGAAGTATTGTGTTTACTATCCTCTTGTCTTTTCTATTTTTAAAAGAACCTCTTACTTTAAAACTTTTAATTGGAGCGGCTTTGATTACAGTGGGGATGATTGTGATTGTTTGGAAGTGATGACAAAGATTTAAAAAAATTGAAATAAGAGAAACATATCGCCAGTTAAAAAACTTTGAAAATTTGTATCTTCAATAAAAAGATATGTCATACAACAAAAAAGAATTGTTGTCTTTACCAGCAAATGAAAAAGTAGCGCTTGCTGAAGAACTCTGGAGTAGTGTGGAAGAGGAACTAATGCCCATAACCAATGAGGAGATTGCTTTTGCTGAAGAGCGTATAAAAATGCATGAAGCAAATCCGACTGAAGGAAAGAGCATAGAAGAATTAAAAATATATTTTGCTGAAAAGTATGGCTTTTAAACTTATTATAAGGCCAATTGTATTTGTTGATGAGGAAGAAGCAGTTATATACTATGAAAAAAAATCAAAAGGCTTAGGTAAGCGTTTTTATAGCAATTTTCTTACCGCACTAAATGATATTGAAACAAACCCTTTCATTTTCAGTTATACAAAAAATCCAGTACGAAGACATCTGGTCGAAAAATTTCCCTATAAAGTTTATTATCTTGTTTAACGGCTATCAAATGATTCGGGAAAAGTATTATCCAGATACTGACAACTGACAACTGACATCTGACATCTGACTTCGGGCATTTCACCTCTCACCAATAGTCAAGCCTTATCATACAAATAAAAATTTATACAAAAAGCTATCATGCTTATTACCAGCCCAAACATAAATACATTATATGCCCAGGTGGTAAAGCGATATTTTCTTGCTAAAACTTTACCTACAAAATAAATATCCATTATAAGGCTTTCGTATAAATATTCTTTATCAAGCATCATTTCTTTTACGGCTGATTTATATTCTGCCAATGGCATATTATGAAAATTACCAAAAAATAAAAGGTTGGCTTCTTTGCTTATTATCTGCTGGGGAGTAAATACGCCGTGCGAAATTTTTGGCCTTGTTGAAAGTATGGCAAGAACAATAGTGGTAACACAAACAGTAACTATCATTAAAGATGGTATAACCAAATGCCTGCTAACGTCCAGTCTTGTAAAAACAAAAGAAATAATTACGGATAAAATAATTGAGTTTATACTTATAAGAATATTTGCTTTCCCGTCTCCCATCTGGCTTAGCTGCATATGGTTATGAGCAGCAGTTCTAAAAATAGTTTCAACGCCCCTGTCTAATTTAGTATGGGAATCAAATAAATTCTTTCCCTCATCAATTTCATTCATTTCGATTTTATCAGTTATTGAATGTTTAACTATAGCAAGATGGCCTTTAAGCCTTGCCAGGTTGTTTTGCTGATCTTTATCAAAATGTTTGCGGGCAAAAGGAGTAAAATAAAAATGGTTAGTTAAGAAATCAATGTTAAGCTGAAACCATTCCTCATCACTATATGTAACGCCTTTAGCAAGCTCCCATTCTCTCCTTAATAATTTCAATTCATCAAAATAGTTTCTGTCAGCCAAATGAAACAAAACAGCGTCGCATAAAATACGTGCAGTTTCAGAATGAGGATGCTGAGGGGCTTTGGTGGCTAATATACATTCCTGTATTTCTTCAATATCACTTTTATCAAGACCTTTCTCTTCAAAGAATACTATTGCATGCTTTGCACTTTCCACCTCATGGTTATCGGGATTTTCCTTATAGCCAATATTACTGAACCATGCAGCGAGATGAATTATGCGACGTTCCTTTTTGGTTAGATCATTTTCCATGCTTATCATATCACACACTCTTACCACTTTTAAGGTATGTCTGTAGTTATGAAATAAAATGATATCAGTAAAATGTTCAGCCATATACTGCTGAACATACTCTGCAGTTTCTCTTAATAACTCATTACTTATTTTCATAGTCACAATTTAAGGGTACAATTTTTTAGTCATTAATTATAAAAGATTTAGTATCGGTTTCAATAGCGGGAGCTACTTTTCGCTTAGTGAATTTTTCTACTCTCTTAAGAATCCAGAGCGATAATAATAACCACATGCAACCAATACAATAACCCGCTATAACATCACTGGCATAATGAACACGCAGGTAAACCCTGCTTAGGCCTATTACAAAAATCAGCAATACCAGGGTAATTGTTAATAACCATTTTAACCCCGCACTTTTTACATTTAGCCAAACCAGATAAATCAGTAATCCGTAAAAGGTAAAACTTATTAAAGCATGTCCGCTCGGAAAGCTGTAGCCGCGTGCCTCCTGCAGTAAAGGGGTAAGCGGCCTGTCACGTCGAAAAATATATTTTAATGAAAACATAAGCAGCAAGCTGCTAAGCGCTATAACCGGTATACTTATAGAATACCACCTGTGTTTTTTCAAAAATAAAAAATAAGCAACTAATAAAAAATTCACAGGGATGAGGAATGTATGTGTTCCCAGAAAAGTAAAAAACTCCATTACATTAGTATTGACATCACTTACAAAACCCGATAAAAACTTAAATGCCTCATCATCAAATCCTCTTTTGTCGTCTTTGAAGATCATGCGGGCAATAAAAAGGAAGGCAAGCAATGCACCGCCAAAAGTTATGAGCAAAATAACTACCCCTAAAGAGAGTAAGGTAAAACTGGCGAATAATTTTTTTATTCTGTTCCTTACCTCTTTTATCATAATTAAAGATACTTTAAAACTTCTTTTACAATAATACTCCCGAGGTTCTAAAAAAACAACTTATTAAGAATGATATGAGTAACAGCTTTCAGGTGATGCATTAAGTTGTTCCGGAAATTATTGAATTGTAAATACTTCGACTCGTCAAAAATTTACATCGTCGTAAACATCCTTTAGTGAAAGGGTTAAATTAATTGTTGAGATGGTAAACTTATCAGATAATTGGCTGTACTCTTTCAGTATCCAGCTATTGTAATCCTGGCGGGTATAAATTTCGATAGTAACAGAAGTAGAATCTATCAAAACATATTCTTTTAAGGTCTTTATATTTCGATAAAGACTGAACTTGGTTCCCCTATCATAATCTTTAGTTGATTTAGAAAGTATTTCAATTACTACAGAAGGATTTGTGATATTGTCGGTATCTGTTATTTCAGCTTTACCACAAATAATAGAAAAATCAGGATAGGTGTAAAGTGTATTTTCAGGAATATTAATACGGAAATCACTTCCAAATATTTTGCACCCCTTACCATGTAAAAAAGAAGCAGTAAGTCTATTTATATTGTAGGCAATAACATTATGGATATGTGAAGCACCGGACATAGCAAACACTTCACCTTTATAATATTCATGTTTTTCCTCAGAAGTTCTTTCCATCTCCAGGTATTCTTCCGGGGAAATATGGTTGTATTTAACTCCCGGCTCTTTAACTTCATTTTCCATGCTTCAAATTTAATTCTTTTCAATTTCAATTTAAATACATTTTGGTATTCCATAATGCGCATAAAAAACACTCATCAATCAAATCTATATTTGTAAAAACATACTAACATAAGCCAGTTTGCTTCTATATTATTTAACCCTGTTGAGTACCTGAAAGGTGTGGGTCCGCAAAGAGCCGACCTTTTAAAAAAGGAACTTGGCATTTTTACCTTTAAAGATCTGCTGGAGTTTTATCCATATCGCCATATTGATAAAACGCAAATAACAAAAATCAAAGACATAACTATTTCATCAGATTATATCCAGGTAACTGGTAAACTAACTCAGTTTGATATTATAGGTGAAAGACATGGTAAACGACTCGTAGCTTATCTTCAGGATGAAACAGGAGAGATAGAACTGGTGTGGTTTCAGGGAATTAGCTGGATAGAAAAAACACTCAACACAGGAGCAAAATACCTGGTATTTGGGAAGGCAGGATTTTTTATGAATCAGCCCCAAATATCTCATCCCGAAATGGAACCGCTTACAGCTGAAAATACCACCGGTAAAAATTTTTTAGAGCCAATATATCCAAGTACAGAAAAATTAAAGGCAAGAAATTTAAGTGGCAGGCAAATTGGTAAACTCACCTTCAATCTTCTGTCTATACTTAATGAAAAAGAATTACCTGAAAATTTACCGCAACCGGTCATTCATCATTTTAAATTACTTCCAAGATTCCCTGCATTCCGGCAGATACATTTTCCATCCAATAATGAAGAGTATATCCAGGCAGTAAGGAGGTTAAAATTTGAGGAATTATTTCTATCGCAGCTTCGGTTAGGCATGTTACGGTTTAGCCGTCATAAATTTTCCAAAGGTTTATTATTTTCAATAGTGGGAAACTTGTTTAATACCTTTTACAATAATTATCTGCCTTTTAAATTAACGGGTGCACAAAAAAGAGTATTAAAAGAAATACGTATAGATACAGGCAGCGGAAAGCAAATGAACAGGTTGTTACAGGGAGATGTAGGAAGTGGAAAAACAATGGTGGCTTTATTAATTATGCTTATAACTGCAGATAATGGTTTTCAAAGTTGTTTAATGGCACCCACCGAAATTCTTGCGCAGCAGCATTTTAATACTATAACAGCGCAGCTAAAAGATATGCCTGTTATTGTAAAATTATTAACTGGTTCAACAAGATCTAAAACAAGAAAAGAAATATTAGATGATTGCGAAAATGGGTTGATAAACATATTAATAGGAACACATGCAATAATTGAGGATACGGTTCAGTTTAAAAATCTGGGACTGGCAATTGCGGATGAGCAGCATAGATTTGGCGTGGCACAAAGAGCAAAATTATGGAAGAAGAATTCCGTACCTCCGCATATATTAGTAATGACTGCTACTCCCATTCCCCGAACATTAGCGCTTACAGCTTATGGTGATCTCGATTATAGTATTATGGATGAAATGCCACCGGGCAGACAACCTGTTAACACTGTACATCGTTATGAATATGCAAGGCCCCAGGTAATGGACTTTATAAAAAAAGAAATTAAGAAAGGCAGGCAGGCTTATATTATCTACCCATTAATTGAAGAGTCAGTAAAATTAGATTTTGAAAATCTGATGAAAGGATATGAGGAAGTAAAAGCTTTTTTTCCGGAACCCGAATATTGGATAAGCATGGTGCATGGGAAACAAAAAGCAATAATCAAGGATTCCAATATGCACAAGTTTGTAAGCGGAGATACAAATATTATGGTATCAACAACCGTTGTAGAAGTTGGAGTTGATGTACCAAATGCTTCTATAATGGTTATTGAAAGTGCAGAAAAATTTGGCTTACCCCAATTACATCAGTTAAGAGGCAGGGTAGGACGCGGGAGTGAAAAAAGCTTTTGTATTTTATTAACCGGGCACAAATTAAGTTCTGAAGCAAAACAGCGTTTAAAGATAATGTGTGATACAAATGATGGCTTTAAAATTGCAGAAAAAGATCTTGAAATAAGGGGTCCTGGTGATATAGAAGGCACAAGACAAAGCGGTGTTTTGGATTTTAAGCTCGCAAATATTGTTCACGATAAACAAATACTTGAGGCAGCAAAGGAAGTGGCTGAAAAAATTATTACCAATGACCCTGAAATGAATCTGCCTGAAAATTTGCCACTCAAGAATTTTCTGCACCTGCAAAAAGGCAAAACAGCCTGGAGTAAAATTGCCTGAAGTATTCAAAATTTTATATTGTTAATTCAATATTAAACATCAAAAGGAAATTTAATTTTTCAAACTTCAATCATTAATGTTGCGTAAATTACATGTGATAATATAGTTGCATTTGCTAACAACTTATAAAAAATGTTTCCTTGAAATTTTATAGATTATCTGTTTTCCTGATTGTTGTATTTACATGTTTACTTATGGCTGATAATGTTTTCTCTCAAGTTGAATTTGTGGAGAATAAAGGCCAGTGGGACTCTAAGGTAAAGTTTATGAGTAAGGTAGGTACCGGGGCATTTTATTTACAAAAAAATGGCTTTACTGTAATTCAGTATAATCAAAAAGATGTGGATAGATTAATTGAGAAGGCACGTGGCCATACTCCAGCTATACAAGCCAGATCTTTAAATTCAAACATTTTAAACTCACACGTTTATAATGTTGAATTTATAAATGCAAATCCCTCTCCTGAAATAATTCCTGATAAAGAATTGCCATCTGTAAATAATTATTTTATTGGAAATGATAAAAGCAAATGGGCAGGTAATTGTAAAATATATAAAGGGGTTACTTATAAAAATATATATCCTGGCATTGACCTTCGGTATTACATTGATGGTGGTGAAAGGTTAAAATATGATGTGATTGTACACCCGGGTGCAGATATCAAAAATATTGCTTTAAAGTATACAGGTGTTAATAAGCTTGAATTAAAAAATAAGGAGTTGGTTATAAACACTTCTGTCGGAGAAAATAAAGAGCTTTATCCGTACACCTACCAGGTGATAAATAATGAAAGAAAGGAGTTGGATTGCAAATATGTAATTGATGGAGATGTGGTTAAGTTTAAGGTAAAAAATTATTCTCCGGATGTTCCCCTGATCATTGATCCTACGCAAATATTTTTTACTTATAGTGGCAGTACTTCCGATAACTGGGGTTTTACGGCAACCTATGGCCCTGATGGCAGTTTTTTTTCTGGAGGGATAGTTTTTGGCTCCGGCTTTAAATCATCCCCCGGGGCATATAAAGAAACTTATAATGGAGGAAAATTTGATATTGCTATAATGAAGCTTACTCCCGATGGTAAGCAAAGAGTTTATGCCACTTATATCGGTGGAAATGCAGAAGAGCAGCCACATAGTTTAATCGCAGATGGCCAGGGTAATCTTATTATTGCAGGAATAACGAAGTCAACAGATTATCCTGTTTTTCCTGTTAGTATTCCCAGGGTATATGGTGGCGGGGGTGGATGGGATATAATAGTTACCAAATTAAATGCAACGGGAAATGCTATTCTTGGTTCAATGGCCATAGGTGGTTCAGGAGATGATGGAGTAAATGTAAAACATAAGCAGGAGGCTACGGGCACCGATAGTTTGAACAGGAATTATGGTGATGATGCCCGAAGTGAAGTGATTTTGGATGCCGCAGGGAATGTTTATGTTGCTTCATGTACAAGATCGGATGATTTTAAAACTACTCCAGGCGTTTTTCAACCTAAAAGTAAAGGTGGACAGGATGCGGTTGTTCTAAAAATCAATCCTGGCGTCACGTCTGTGTTATGGAGCAGTTATTTAGGAGGCAGCAGCATGGATGCAGCCTACGTTTTGGCTTTAGGCAATAATAATAATATTTATGTTGCAGGAGGTACTGGCAGCACTGATATAAAAGCAATTTCATTATCCGGTGTAGTTAGTTCAACTAATGCAGGTGGTCAATGTGATGGTTATGTAGTAGAAGTTAGCAATGATGGGTCCTCTGCAATAAGAGGCACTTACCTGGGCACAAGTTCTGCGGATCAGGTATATGGTATACAAACAGATAAAACTGGTAATGTATATGTGATGGGCACAACAGAGGGTACCTGGCAAACCACCCCAAACGTTGGGTTTATCAATATTAACTCGAAACAATTTATATCAAAATTACCTCCGGATCTAAGTACATATATTTATTCCACAACGTTTGGTTCGGGGTCAACTTTACCTAATATTTCTCCGACAGCTTTTTTGGTAGACCGGTGTGAAAATGTATATGTTTCCGGATGGGGAGGTAAGGCGAATTCAAGAGAAGGTTATGCAACAGGAACAACACGAGGTATGCCTGTAACTGCCGACGCTATAAAACCTTCTTCCGATCCATCAGGAAGCGACTTTTATTTTTTTGTATTAAAGAAGGATGCGGCTTCGCAATTATACGGTACTTTCTTTGGCCAGCAGGATCCTGTTAATGGAAGTAATCCCCAAACTTTTGGAGATCACGTTGATGGGGGTACCAGCCGTTTTGATAAGTTCGGCGTTATTTACCAGGCTATATGTGCTAACTGTGGCCGCTCAGTAAACTTTTTTGGAACCCCGGGCTCATGGTCTACAACAAACCAGGCCACCGGCGGCGGTATGTGTAATTTAGGCATGTTAAAAATTGAAATGAATTTTGCCGGGGTTGTTGCCGCCCCCAAGGCATCTATAAATGGAGTAGCAGACAGTGTAGGTTGCATTCCGCTCTTAGTAGATTTTACTGATACTTTGCAAAGGGGGAAGAGTTACGTGTGGAACT
>JBDSAQ010000464.1:0-4974 GCA_039922095.1 Ginsengibacter sp.
TTTAATGCTGAAAAAATGCATTTGGCTTTGGGAAAGGTTAAAGATTTAAACGGGCTGCATGGAAGGTGGGATGTTATCCGCCATCACCCGGTTACAGTTTTAGATGTGGCTCATAATGAAGACGGCATCAAACAATTATTACTGCAACTTTCCTTGTTTACTTTTAAAAAGCTTCATATTGTTTTCGGTATAGTAAAGGATAAGGAAATTTCTAAAATATTATCACTTCTACCTAAAACGGCTGCTTATTATTTTACAAGGGCACAAATACCAAGAGCTTTACCCGAGGAAGAATTGCTTTCAAAAGCAAAAGAATATAATCTGGAAGGAGTTGCTTACCCTAATGTAAATGAAGCTTTATTACATGCACTAAAGAATGCCGGCGTACAGGATATGATTTTAATTTGTGGAAGTGTATACCTTGTAGGGGAAGTTGATGAAGCTTTTAAAAACGAGATTTTGTAAGCTTATAATTTATTTTGCGCTTCCAGTTTTTGCAAAGCATAAAAGATGCAACATGTATGAAGTGCCTGCACAAATTTATTTTGTAATAACATCTCCTTCAATTCATTTAATGGAATCAAAAGAATTTCAATTTCTTCATTGTGATCAAGCGCCTGGTTTCCAACTTTTTTTCCACCGGTAGCTAAATAAAGTTTAGTGTAATTATTTAATACTCCCGGATTGGCAGCAACCTCACCCACGTATTCAAAATGAGAAAATGCATAGCCGGTTTCTTCCAAAAATTCACGTTCAACTGCTTTTTGAGGATCTTCATTTCCATCTGCAAATCCCCCTGGAATTTCTAATAAAGTTTCTTCAAGAGGATGCCGGTATTGCTTTATAAGGATTGCTTCATTTTCTTCTGTAATGCCTAATGCAACAACAGTTAAGCCCATCTCTACTACATAATACTCCTCCACAATTTTCCCCTGGGGGGTTTCACATTTATCTTTACGTGAAGTAAAATAAATATAATTAGTAATGTATTCTGATGATAATGTTTTCCACTTCATGTTAACTTATCCCACATTTATCAGAGAAGTATACGCAGGTAGAATTTTCTCTAAGTAAAAATATATTTTCCATTTAAATTAAAGATTTGCTTAAGGTTGTTTCTCCATTGTGTCATCTTAACAGATTTTTACGCAGAAAATTGTTCTTTGCAATTTTTTTTCAATCATAAATATGCAGAGTATTGATCAGGAACGCTAAACTTTAATTGTTATTCCTTTCAATTTTGTGGTTCAATTCCACTTCAACCTTTCCCGCAAATTGGTAATATGTGCAATATGATGTTTACCATGCCATGCATAAATGCCCAGCAAAGACCATAGAGTGATAGTACGCTTTTGGTCAGGATGAAAAACAGTTCTTTGCCAGTCCTCATCACTTATGTTTTTTAAAAGTTCTGTTAGCCGCAAATGCAGGGCATGAAGTAACGTTAGTGATATATTTACAGGCAAATTTTGCGTATCACTTAAATTTGCCCAGGCTGCTTCATCATATGGTTTTATTACCGGATTATCTTCAGTGAGCCCCAGTTTAAATCTTATGTAAGCGTTCATGTGGCTATCAGCAACATGGTGCACTACCTGTTTTATTGTCCATCCTTCATCCCGGTATGGAGTATTTAACTGGTGCTCATCTAAATTTATAACAGCATTCTCCAGGCCTGACGGACAGTTTTCAATATCCTGTAAAAAAGCTGATTTTATTTCTTTATTATATTCTTTGCCGGCAAAAGGCTGATCAGCTACTTTGCCAATGGGGTAACGTAAGTCAATATTGTGAGACATATTATTGCTTATTTATTAACTATCTCTAATAGTTCAATCTCAAATATTAATGTAGCGCCACCAGGTATTGCACCACCTGCTCCCCTATCACCATATCCCAGATCAGAAGGTATGTATAGTTTCCATTTACTGCCCACAGGCATCATCTGTAAAGCCTGTACCCAGCCTTGTATCACACCGCCAACAGGTATTTGCAATGGTTCACCCCTTTTGTAAGAGTTATCAAATTCCTGCCCGTTGATTAATGAACCTGCATAGTGAGCTTTCACCGTGTCGGTAGCTTTTGGTATTTCACCTGTGCCTGCTTTTAATATTTCGTATTGCAAGCCATTGGGTAGTTCAACTACTCCCTGGCGTTTTTTATTTTCAGCCAAAAATGTTTTGCCTGCTTCTTTTTCAGTAAGTGCTGAGCTGCTCATAAATTCCTGCATTTTGTTTTGAACTGTAGTATTACATACTTCAGTGGTTAATAATAATTGTTTATTGTTGAATACATCATTAAATGCTTTTTTTACAAATTCTGTATTTACATTTTTTGCTCCCTGCGACTTATAAAAAGATGCGCCCTGCACGCCAATGGCATAGCTAAAGCTATCTAAGGAATTTTTAAAAACAGGGGCGCTCATCGTACTTGTAACGGATTTTTTTGTGGTCGTTGTTTTTTTTGTTTGGGCATTTACAAGTGATACCGCCCCTATACCAATAATAATCAAAACTTTTTTCATGAATTTATTTTTAGTTTACAGATTGGACTTTATATTTATTCATCTCTGAAATCTTTACCGGTAAGATGAATAAATACATCCTCAAGGCTTGCAGCTTTAGTTACTTTAGGTCTTTCAAAGCCTGTAGCTACGAGCTTATCAATAAGTTTATCCGGAGAGTCTAGCGCAATTATTTTTCCTTCATCCATTATTGCCACTCTATCGCACAATTGTTCGGCTTCATCCATATAATGCGTGGTAATAATTATAGTGGCGCCTTTATCTCTTATTCCTTTTATTAATTCCCATAAATTTCTTCTTGCCTGCGGATCAAGCCCGGTAGTTGGCTCATCTAAAAAAATAATTTTTGGTTGATTGATAAGAGTGGTTGCTATGGAAAAACGTTGCTTTTGTCCTCCGCTCAATTCCTTATATTTATTTTTGGCTTTATCTTTAAGATTTACCAGCTCCAGCAGCTCAAGTGGCTTAACTTCTTCATTATATAAGCCACCAAACAAATGGATCAATTCGAGTAAATTAAGACCGGGATAATATCCTGAAGTTTGTAACTGCACGCCAATAATCTTTTTAATTTTATCAGGGTTAGCATCCAGGTCAATACCATCCACATTAACTTCACCGCTGGTTTTATCACGCAAGGTTTCAATTATTTCCAAAGTTGTTGATTTACCTGCGCCGTTTGGCCCCAGCAAGCCGAATATCTCGCTTTCATATACATCAAAAGAAATACCTTTTACCGCTTCGAAAGCGCCGTAATTCTTTTTAAGATTTTTTACAGATATGCTAATGTTTGGCATTTAAATTATATCAGTTAAATATATCAGGCGGCAAATGTAGGCAATTAATTAATTTTAAGATTTTACATCAGCATTTAAGAACCAAGGGGTAATTAAATTTCTATGACCCAATACTAAAGAATAACGAACTCTATTTCTATGGTTTTATTGCAGATCAATGCCTGCGTTTTTATATAAGCCTACATTAATAAAACAGACCCAAAGTAAAAAAGAGGCAAAAGAAATTTTTTGAATTACCGGCAGATAAATAATTAAACCTTTTGTATAATAAACGTAATTATTAACTGCTATCAGTAGCAGATTAAAAATTCCAAAGCTTAAGAGCCAATACCACCTGCTTTTATAAATGCCAATGAAAGTTCCTGCAAGTGCTATAAGTCCGAAAAAAGCTGCAACATTAATTATGCGTCATGAAATGAAGTGAATAAAAACATTCCAATTATCATTGAAAGCAGTCCTGATAATTGAATAGTAAGCCTGCCGGATTTTTTAAATTCCATATGTTGAGGAAGAATATACCAAAAATAACAAAGCGTCAAACAAAGTACCATCATACCTGCTAAGGCGACTGGTCTTGCAGGATTGTGTTCCCCGTTCATTGCTTTATCATTCAGTAAATTGCACCAGTAATTGTTTATCCAGCTAAAACCTTTTGAGTTGGCATCAACCTGTGAACCGCCGGGGTACAGGAGAGCGGCAACAACATAAAGGAAAATAAAAACAATTATCCCTACTACCGGTGCCAGCACAAAATAAAGGTTCTTATTACTTTTCAAGGTACGCACAGGGAACATTTTGGGAAGAATAATTAATTCCATATTCATGCTTTAATAAAGCTTCAACTACTTTAGAAATAGTGATTTCATGTCTGTGCATTTGAGGAAGAAGCCCCATCATCGCATAGCTTATGGGGTTTACTGCCGGGATGAGCGTTTCCCATTCATAACCTTTTCCCCAAATAATTCCCTTAACTGTTATTTGCAGATCAGCAGATTTAGAAAGCAGGAAATTCATCATTTCAATTGAGTTGTTTTGGTTTTGATTTACTGTATGAAAAATGGGTGTTTGACCTCCAAACCCATATTCATCAATTCCGGCTTTATCGTTTACATCAGCACCATATTTTACTAATACTTTAGCAGATGCTAAATGATTATACTCTGCGCAAATATGTAATAACGAAGCTTCCTGTAAAGGAGTATAAGCACAATCAAATGAATATTTTTTTGAAATGAGGGCTGCATCTTTATACAAATAATTTTCAAGCGATACAGCATCATCCAGCAAAACTGAGAGCAAAATTTTATCAGTAAAATCTAATCCATTATCCACGAAAACTTTCACACATTCTTTAAACCGGGACGAGCGGGTGTACATATTTAATAGGGTATAAAAAAGCGGCTCTTCTTTATAAGAAATATTTGGGCTGATCCCTTCTGAAAAAGATTTTTTTATTCCTTCTATAGAATGTAATTCTATTTGAATAACTAAATCTTCAATACTACTCATCATTGAATTTTTAGAATATTTCCGATCTGGTTTTACATACCCTATTTATCCAGCTACTCCTAATGGTGAGAAGTACACAAATATTGAAACAATAATTGCCACAACAATCAATGATAGAATAACATCACACTTGTTCCAGCTTGC
>JBDSAQ010000465.1:0-2910 GCA_039922095.1 Ginsengibacter sp.
GATACCAGTATTAGTATAACCAGGATGTCGCAGATAGCGGGTAATATATTAATGACAAAAGTACAACTGGAATTTAAGC
Source organism: Ginsengibacter sp. (assembly GCA_039922095.1). Lineage (GTDB taxonomy): Bacteria > Bacteroidota > Bacteroidia > Chitinophagales > Chitinophagaceae > Ginsengibacter. The sequence continues at coordinate 80 of JBDSAQ010000465.1, forward strand.
AACCTATTTACCCCGCCAAGGATTACGAAGCATTCCATGAATTTTATAAAAGGCTTTTTGATTTGCTTAATGAACAGTATGTAATTCATAAAAAATAATAACTATATAGATAAGCTCCGTGAAAAAAATTATTATTTATTCTATATTTCTTGCACTTTTATATCCTGAAGTGTTTGCCCAGTCGGGCCCTTATGCTTTAACGGCCATCCCTGAAGCAATAAAAGCCGGGGCTTCTGTAATAGTTAATGTTGAAAACATTGACTTGAAAATTGAAGGGTTTGAAAAAACTGTTCTTTCTGTTCATAAAATTTTTACTGTATTGAACGAAGAGGGACAGCATGCGCTGTTCTTTAATGAGTATAGCTCAAAAAATATTTCATTAGATGAGGCTGAAATAAAAGTTTACGACATAAATGGCAAGGTTAAAGAAAGATATAAAAAAAAGGATATGACAACGAGGTCTGTGGGAGAAGGCCTTATAGAGGATGGCTTTGTAACCTATTATAGAGTTACCAGTGCATCTTATCCAATAACCGTTGAGTTTAATTATGAGCAAAAAATAAAGAGTACTTTAAATATACCTGATTACCGGTTCATACATTCTGGTGAAGGTATTGTAGAATCAAGTTATACCGTAAAGGTTCCCGCAGAAATAGGGCTTAGATATAAGGCATCTAATACCTCAATAACACCTGAAATTACTGAGAATGGAAATGATAAAATATATAAGTGGACAGTAAAAAACATGGCGCCAATAGAATATGAAGAGGGATCAGAAGCAGCAGGTGGCAGATATCCCCATGTAACGATGGCGCCAGGTAATTTTTCGCATTATGGTTTTCGGGGGGATCTTACATCATGGAAAAATTTTGGATTTTGGATAAAAGACTTATATAAAGATCTGGATGTTTTACCGGCAGACCGGCAGCAATTTTTTGCTCAACTGGTAAAGGATGCCCCGGGTGAAAAGGAAAAGATAAAGCGCATCTACAATTATATGCAGCAGAACTTCAGGTATGTAAGCATACAGCTCGGCATTGGAGGCTTCAAACCTTTTTCAGCAGCATTTACAGATCAGAAAAAATATGGGGATTGTAAAGCCCTTAGTAATTATATGAAGGCCGCATTACAATCAGTGGGGATAAAAAGTTATGTTGCCATTATTAATGCTGAGTATAACACCGCACCTGTGGATCCTGATTTTCCGGCCAATGAGTTCAATCACGTAATTCTTTGTGTGCCCGGTAGTAAAGATTCCACATGGCTTGAGTGTACAAGCTCCACTGCAGAATTTGGTGTGTTGGGAACATTTACAGAAAATAAGAATGCCTTGCTGATAACTGATGAAGGTGGGGCTTTAGTAGCCACTCCAAAAAGTTACCCGTCAGCAAATATATTTTCAACCTTTACTGTTGTAAATATGCTTGATGATCTGTCGGCAGAAACAGAAACTGTTTTTACTGCAAAGGGGGAATACAATGAAATAATGAATGATTTAAGGAAAGAGAAAAAAGATGATCAGAAAGTAACCTTTGTTTCTTACTTTGGTTTTAAACAACCTGACATATTTGAGTTCTCTAAAAATGAACAGGCTAATAATAGCAAATTAAAAATGAGTTTAAGAAGTGTGCCTGAATTTAGTGCCGGCAACAAATTGTTCATTAGTCCAAGAATTCATAAAATGTGGCCGGGCCACCTGCCAAAATCAGGAAACAGGAAATTTGATTTTTATTTTAGGTTTCCTTTTGAAAAATATGATACCACGATTTTAAAGCTGCCTGCTGGTATGAAACCAGATGTGCTGCCAAAAGAAAAAGAATTAAAATGCGACTATGCATTTTATAAATCCAGGTCATGGTTCAATGAAGCTGAAAATTCTATTTATTCTGCTGCTGCTCTAACATTAAAGCAACATAAAATTCCTGCTGCTGACTATCCGAAAGTCAAAAAATTCTTTGATGAGATGATAAAAGATGATTCTCAAAAAATTATTGTAAAGAAAGAGGATAAATAGAGAGGTCGCCCTCTCCTATATTTAAACTGAACTCTCAAAAACTTGCACTACCTTCAGCACCTCAAAATCCGGATATCCTTCGCAAAAGATCACACCTGTTTTTTATAAAAGCCACATTTAATTCTACTCCATTTAAGAAAATCAATACAATCAACTTTTTATTGATGTATCAATTTACGTACAGGGTTATTATAAGCACTTAAAATACTTTTCTGCATACACATCTAAACGCAACCCTATTATTACACACCTATCAACTAATGCTATGAAGAAAAACACTTTACTTACAGCACTGTTTATTTACTGTATACAACTCACCTACTCCCAGTCAGGCCAGCTTGATCCTTCCTTTGGAAACAATGGTATAGTTAAAAGCGATATGGGCGCTCATTTCAATTACAACAATACAGGCAGGCAGGTTTTAATACATCCCGACGGAAGCATTTATATTCTGCTGAATTTACAAACCTTCATCACTAAAAGATTACCTGATGGTTCCATTGATGCATCCTATGGCGTTAACGGATATTCAAGAGCCCTATCTTTTAATGATGCTTATGCAGCCTTACAAACGGATAGTAAAATGGTAATTGCAGGTTCAGCCAATGATAACTTTTTTTATGTAGCCCGGTTAACAGCAGATGGTAAGCCCGACTCATCTTTCGGAGACAATGGTATGCAAACCACTGAATTTGCAGGCAGATCTTTTGCCACATCAGTAGCTATACAAAGTGATGGAAAAATTGTAGTGGCAGGCTATACAACCAATGCTAATAACGATGCCTATTTTGCTGTTGCCCGGTACAATTCAAATGGA
>JBDSAQ010000466.1:0-12998 GCA_039922095.1 Ginsengibacter sp.
AAATGTTTTATCAAACATCTCCCTTTGTTCTACTTTATACGCTGTATTAAAATTATAATAAACAACATCATCCTGCCCCGGTCCTATCATGCGTAGTTGCATCCCGTTGCCTCCGGCATCTTCATTTACATCTTCATCCACATGTTTTAAAAGAGACTGGTTCCCGGCAAATATCAATTCAAATTTATCAGAGTGGCTTTTAGGCATTATATGCTCCGCCTCATCATTATCTGCAATGCGGATTTGCATTTGCATAGTTCGTTCATATACAACTTTGCCGGCAGTTTGTTGGGCAATACAGCAGGCTAAAACGCTGCAATATCCCAGCAGCAAAAAAATTTTTTTCATAATTTAATTGTTTTAAATTTTTTAAGAGTAAGTGTCAAAGTTAGCTTTGGCGCAGGTTAAGGCATACTGCATTAAGGTTAATTAAGGTTAACAGCATTGCAATGCTAAAACCCAATGATTTAGTTTTGCTTTGAAACAAAATGTATGAAAAAATTAAGATGGCTTACCATATTAATGTTTGTAACCGCTTTTATAATTACAGGTTTCCAGGTGTACTGGCTTAGGGATAGCTATGAAAGAGAAAAGCGGATATTAGAAATACGTGCCAATGTAAATTTTCAGGAAGCGATAAGGCAACTACAGATTTCCAGGTTAAAATTGCGTGAACCAGATACATCACACCATCAAAAAAGCCGGGTACTTATAGAAGAGGATATACCAGAAATAAAGCAGCTGGGTACACGTAATACTGATAAAAAAGAGATTATTACCATGGTGAATGTGATGCACCAAAAATTTAAAGATTCTTTTAAAAATCCTGGTTTTAAGTCGCGTATAATTATATCATCGGATAATAATACAGTTGCTTATGAGAATGATTCTTTACAAACCTTTGATGAAAAAACAGCTGTAAAAGGTAACAAGCTATTTAATTATTTATATGGGATTGATTCTTTACAAGACACTTTAAAACTAAGCGAAATAATAAATCTATATGCCAGAACACTTAAGGAAAAAAATTTATCAGTTCCTTTCCTGATTACACGAAAGAATACATCAACTGAAATTGAGGAAACCGATCTGGCTGATGTTACATTAGGTTTTGCCAATCCCATTACTTACCATCTTCAATTAGGCAACACCTTTCAGTTTCTTATAAAAAAAATAACGTTGCCCATATTGTTCTCCCTTTTTTTAGTTGGCGTCACCATTCTTTCCTTTGTTTTACTTTACCGGAATATTGTAAAGCAACAACAACTTGCGGAAATAAAGAACGATCTTATCAGTAATATAACCCACGAGTTAAAAACCCCGATTTCCACTGCAGGCGTTGCTATTGAAGCACTCAAAAATTTTAATGCCATTGATGATCCTGTACGTACAAAGGAATATCTTGACATTACATCAAATGAACTTCAGCGCCTTAGTCTTTTAGTTGACAGGGTGCTGAAGCTTTCAATATTTGAAAAAAAGAAAATTGAATTAAAGAAAGAAAAATTTGATCTTAAACAATTGCTGGAGGAAGTGATTGAAACGCTTAAACTACAGTTCGAAAAAAACAGGGCAACAGTTTCATTGCATACACAGGGAAGCAATTTTATAATTGATGCGGATAAAATGCACATAACAAGCGTTATTTATAATTTATTGGATAATGCTATGAAGTATAGCCCTGATATTCCTTTTGTAAATATTGAATTGATATCTCATACAACATTTATTGAATTTAAAGTTGCAGATAAAGGTATTGGTATAGAGAAGGAATACCAGGTTAAGATATTTGACAAGTTCTTTAGAGTGCCTACAGGAGATAAACATAACACCAAAGGTTATGGATTGGGATTGAGTTATGTGGCGCAGGTTTTAAGAGAACATAAGGGTTTTATCGAAGTTAAAAGTGAACCAGGCAAAGGCAGTATATTTTCTGTTAAGCTTCCTTATGCTGAAGCGCCTGTGATCTATTATGATAATAACCGTAAGATTCGGAAAATAAGTTTTAAACTTCCATGAGTACAAAAATATTTTATGTTGAGGATGAATTGTTTCTTGCCCGTATAGTTAAGGAAAGCCTTGAGAGCAGGGGCTTTGAGGTGATAATGGAAAATAATGGAAGCAAGGCAATATCAGCTTTTAGAAAATCTTGTGCAGATGTTTGTGTGCTTGATATTATGCTTCCCGGCACGGATGGTTTTGCAATCGCAGATGAAATAAGAAGCTTATATAAACATATTCCCATTATTTTTTTAAGCGCCAAAACTGAAACAAATGATGTAATAAAAGGCTTCTCATCCGGAGGCAATGATTATATGCGGAAACCCTTTAGCATGGAAGAACTGATAATAAGAATACAAAATCTTCTTAAGGGAAGCGGTCCTCATCCTAAAAAGATATCGGAGGATACTATAAAATTGGGCACTTACATTTTCCGTGTTAACCGGCAGATATTGCAGAAGGGAGAGCATGAAAAAAAACTTTCTTTTCGTGAAAGCGAGTTGCTTAAAATACTTTATGAATATCGTGATAATATCATACACAGGAAAGATATATTAATGCTTTTGTGGGGCAATGATTCATTTTTCAATTCCCGAAGCCTTGATGTATATATAACAAAGCTGAGAAGCTATCTTAAAGATGACCCTGATCTTGAAATAATAACCATAAAAGGTATTGGCTACAGATTCGTAGGTATATAATATCTCCTTAAAAAGCCCTGAACTTAAAATCCTTTACTTACTTGTGAACCCACAAATAATAACTAATTTACAATTCCTAAACTATGCACTATGCTTACAAAAATCTACCTCCTTTTATCATCTGTTTTTACTCTTTCTTTTGCATCTTCACAAACAAGGCCTTACCTTAATGCAGGTCCGGATAAAACCGCAAGAAGAGGATATAGTGTGCCAATTACAGGAAGCGCATCAGGAGTATCGGACTACAGGTGGAAAACTACCGGTAAAGGGATTTTTTCAAATATTTACGCTTTAAAAACAACTTACAGGCCCGCTGCTTCTGATATAAAAGCCGGCAAAATTGCGCTTATTCTTTACAGCCCTTCAAATATAAAATTGAGAGATACCATGATCCTCACTATTGTCCCATGCCCTGTAGTTTCTATAAAAGCAGAGAGTGATACGATATGTGGTTATGATAATGGCGGAACTTATGAAGTTTTTGCAACAGTTTCTAACCCTCCATACCATGTTACATGGACAACCAGCGGCAATGGTGATTTTTTTTATGAAGACTCGGCATTTAATATCTATCAATTCACTTCTGGGGATGCAGGCTCAGGCTCAGTTTGGCTGAAAGCAACAGTTACAGACCCATTAGGAAGTTGTACGAGTGTTACCGATTCAATTTACTTAAAGCTGAATGATCCGGCACGTATGGATTTACCTGATGATGGTTATATATCCTGTGGAAACGATTCTATTTTGATCAATGGCGGGATCAGCGGGCTTGCTACAACTGTTTATTGGAGTACTACAGGCACGGGACATTTTTCAAGAATTATTGGCCCTACTACCGTTTATTACCCTTCAACTGCTGACAGATTTTCCGGAAACATACAGATTTCAGGAGTTACAAATGATCCCCCCGGACCTTGCCCTGCTGCTTCAGATTATGCAAATATTGAATTTGGACCTTATGCAACAACCCGCCCTGCGGATACAGTTATTTGCGCCTCTCGTTTTGGTGGAACACTTGCTGTTAGTGGAGTGCCTTCTAATGAAAATATATACTGGAGCTCAGATGGGTTTGGGTTTTTTGATGATGAATACAGTGCAGCCACCAATTATAATTATACAGCTTCCGATGTGGGTCGTGGTAATCTTGAATTATATTTTAATGTGAGCAGCTTTACTAATTGTCCAGATTTTACTGATACGATAAGAATTACTTTGAATGAAGCTCCATGGCTGGAATTCCCTGAACCTAAAGTAACTGTATGTGCTAATAAACCTGTGGTTAATGCTTCTGTTTATGTATATGGCTACGCAAGCCCCGGCAAATGGACCACTTCCGGAACCGGGACATTTGATTACCCGGGTCAGACAGAAACCATTTACCGGGCCAGTGCGGCAGATATTAAAAAAGGTTGTGTGAATTTGTATTATACTACAGGCAACCCACCGGGGCCTTGTGGATCTATAAGCGGATATATGACTGCCTGTTTTACAAATTGTGCTGTAAAGAATGTATCTGGAAGGGGTATCAATCCTGTAACATTTGCCCCAACCAATAATAAAATTTCTCTCTATCCAAATCCTGCAAAAAACATTATTGAAATTAAAACAGGTTTACCACTTACAAATAAGCAGATATATATCACCAATATTTTGGGCAAAAAAATGAACAACTCCATTAAACAAGTAATAAATAAAAATACACTTGATGTATCACATTTAAGTTCGGGGGTGTACTTTCTGCATATTATCCGCAATGATAAAACTGACGTGATTAAATTTGTTAAGCAATAATTTTAAGTAGGTTTTTTTGCAGAGAGACTTAATTCCTGCAACAGAATTACTGCTTATTTGTATCTAAAGTGGATATACATTGAAGAATATTTCTATCACCATTTATGTTCGGTATCAGAATCAGAATGCAAAGCAATAAGCCTTAATCTTTAATCGAAATAGATTAGATTAGAAGAAGGGTTAGAAAATTTCTACCTCACCCGGGGGATTATTTAGCTAAGGCGGTTACTCCTTTTGTAAGTTTTCTTTTTAAGTTAGCAGCTTTATTCTTGTGAATGATTCCTCGTTTTGCCAGTTTATCAATCATAGAGGTGATAGCAGGAAGTTTTTCAGAAGCACCCTCTTTATTATCTATAACTTTCAGATCCCGGATTGCATTACGGGTTGTTTTTCCATAATAACGGTTTCGTTCGTTACGTTTAGTGCTTTGTCGAACATCTTTTTTTGTTGCTGAATGGTTGGCCATTAAAATTTATTTTTGGGCTGCGAAGATAGGATATCCGGTTTATAAAATGGCATTTTTACCTTCGTTATCTAAAGAAGGCAAATTATTTTATGCTTAGACATATGATTGCTATGGGAACTTCTTTAGATATTTGCATTGCATAAGCTATACGAAAATTACATTTTAAAATGAAAGATTTTTCCTACATCACCAGTGCACATCCTGCATACATAGAAAACCTTTATACTGAATTTGTTAAAGATCCGGAAAGTGTTGATCATGATATGCGACGGTTTTTTGAGGGTTTTGATTTTGCAATATCTCAAAATAACGGACATCTTAATGGCAGTGATTCTTCGGGGACTGTAGTTGAGACAAAACAACCTGAGACAAAACAGCTTGACAAGGAATTCGCAGTTTACAGGTTAATAAGAGCATATCGTAAAAAAGGACACCTCGTAGCTAAAACAAATCCTATCAGGGAAAGAAAAGATAGAAATGCTAATCTTGATCTTAATTATTTTGGCTTAGAAAAAAATGACCTGTCACAGGAATTCTATAGCGGAAGATTTATTGGTCTCGGCAAAACTACTCTCCAAAATATTATTGGGCATCTTACTAAATGCTATACCTCCACTGTAGGAGTAGAGTTTAATAGTTTGAACGATGATGAAAGAATTGACTGGATAACACAAGCTGTTGAAAATACTCTCTTACAACCTGTGCCTTTAGAGGAAAAGCGAAGAATTCTGCAAAAGTTGAATGAAGGGGTAATGTTCGAAAAATTCCTGCATACAAAATACATTGGCCAAAAACGGTTTTCGTTGGAAGGAGGAGAAACAACTATTGCTGCTTTAGATGCCATATTAACTACTGCCGCTGATAATGATGTGCAGGAAGTAGTGATAGGCATGGCACACCGGGGAAGATTGAATATTCTTGCCAATATTTTGGGTAAAACTTACGAGCAAATTTTTACTGAGTTTGAAGCTACTGCAGCGCCGGATACCACAATGGGAACCGGGGATGTTAAATACCACCTCGGCTTTAGCAGTGATGTTGAAACAGCAAATGGTAAAAAGATGCATTTGAAATTATGTCCCAACCCCTCACATCTTGAGGCGGTAAATCCTGTTGTGGTTGGTTTTGCAAGAAGCAAAGCTGATGTGATATATGAAAGCGATTATGACAAAATACTTCCCATATTAATCCATGGCGACTCATCTGTTGCCGGGCAGGGAATTGTTTATGAGGTATTGCAAATGAGTAATTTAAAAGGATTTTCTACCGGCGGCACTATACATTTTGTAATCAATAATCAAATTGGTTTTACTACTGATTTTGATGATGCCCGAAGTTCAGATTATTGTACTTCGATCGCCGCAATGGTGCAGGCGCCTGTATTTCATGTAAATGGAGATGATGCTGAGGCTGTTGTAAAAGCCTCTAAAATTGCTATACTATACAGGCAGAAATTTAATTCTGATATTTTTATTGATATGGTTTGCTATCGCCGCCATGGTCACAATGAAGGCGATGACCCAAAATTTACCCAACCTGGCTTATATGCTTTGATTGATAAACACCTTAACCCGAGAGAAGTTTATACAAACTGGCTTATGCAAAATGGTGAAGAAGGTGCAGCAGATGTAGCAAAGGAAATGGAAAAAAAATACTGGACAGATCTGCAGGAGCGCTTAGATGAAATTAAGCAACACCCCCTTCCCTATACTTATCAAAAATCTGAGTTATGGTGGCAAAGTTTACGCAGAGCAAAACCGGATGATTTTGAAAACTCACCCATCACTGCTATAGACAAAGGCCAGATTGAAAAACTTTTTAAAGCTATTATGACATGGCCAGAGACATTTAAGCCTCTGAAAAAAGTAGAAAAAATTTTACAGGATAAAGTAAAGTTATTTAACGAAGAAAGAAAGTTTGACTGGGCCAGTGGTGAACTTCTGGCGTATGCAAGTATTATTGCTGAAGGTAAAGATGTACGAATGAGCGGACAGGACGTTCAAAGAGGAACATTCAGCCACAGGCATGCAATTTTACGGGATGAAGTAAATGATAAGTTTTACAACCGGCTTAGCTCTGTTTCAGAGGTGCAGGGAAAATTTATGATATACAATTCGTTGTTGAGTGAGTATGGGGTTTTAGGTTTTGAATATGGTTATGCAATGGCAAATCCGAATACATTGGTTATTTGGGAAGCGCAATTTGGTGATTTTGGAAATTGCGCCCAAACTATGATAGACCAGTTTATTGTTGCTGGAGAACAAAAGTGGCAGCGTATGAATGGTATTGTGCTTTTGCTTCCGCATGGCTATGAGGGGCAAGGTCCTGAACATAGCAGCGGCCGCATGGAAAGATTTTTACAAATGAGCGCTGAGCTAAATATAATAGTAACCAATATAACTACTGCTGCAAACTTTTTTCATTGCCTTAGAAGGCAGCTTACATGGCCTTTCAGAAAGCCCCTGATAAATTTTTCTCCAAAAGCAAATCTGCGTCATGCCGGTAGTTATAGTATTATAGATGACTTTACAACCGGAGGTTTTAAAGAGTTAATTGATGATATGTTTATAAAAGATATCGCGTTAGTTAAGAAAGTTTTGTTATGCAGCGGTAAAATTTATTTTGACCTGGCAGATAAACAGCAAAAAGAAAACAACCTGGAGGTTGCCATTATAAGATTGGAACAGATTTATCCTTTACCAATAAAACAGATTGATGCTTTACACAAAAAATATAATAATGCAATTTGGTTTTGGGTGCAGGAAGAACCATTGAATATGGGTGCTGCATCTTTTCTTCAAATGAATTTGAAAACAATTAATTATGGAGTGATAAGCAGGCAGGCAAGCGCTTCCACAGCCTCAGGGTTTTCTAAAATACATGCAATTGAACAGGCAGAATTAATTGAAACAGCTTTCAGGATTTAATAAACAAGTTTAGTGATATGAGGATATGTTATTTCACAAACCCTGAAGCAAAGGTGGACCAGTGCTGATTTTACCTTCATATAAAAGAATCAGCTAAATGCTTCCTCTTTTTTCAATATCATCCATTTTAGTAAAATATAATTTAGTAATTACTGCAAATCCTATAATTGCGCCTAATGTATTTAGTATAACATCATCAATATCAACTGTCCGATAAATTTCAAATTGTCTTAAAATAAGTTGCATTAACTCTATTGATGCTGAGCAAATGGCTGCCAGAATAATTACATTATTTACAGAGCGATATTTATCCGAAAAAAAAGGCAAAAAAATCCCTAAAGGAATAAATAATATTATATTACCCACTATGTTTTGAAAACTATGTTCAGAAAAAGTTGTGGGTGGAGAAAACATTTCTAACAATCCCCTTACAATATTTACCATCGGGATAATATTTATACCCTCCTCTCCTTGTACTTTGAATCTCTCAAATGGTAATGGAATAACAGTAAGTGACATTACCGCAATTATATAAATATAAAACAGAAAGAATGTTATCTCTGCCTGAAAAGAAATTTTTATGCCTCGCTTTTTTTTAGAAATACTGACCATCACCCATAATAATATCCATACAAGCATTGAAATCGAAATTACCTCCAATATTGGTTTTATAAATTGTTCAATCATGAATCAGGTTGAGGTTAAGCTTTTTAATTTGCATAAATCAATTAGTCTTTTCCTTCAGTATATATTCTATTGATTATAACTCATACCCATTAAAAAGTTTGCAAGTTACAACCCTTTAAATTTGTATCTCAAAGTTTGAAATAAAAAAAACCGCCTGTTAGGGTAGACGGTTATTATTAGCAAGGGATTCAGTGCAAGTTGCAGGGCACGGAAACGGAAACTTTATAATAGGATTACCTATTACTATTATGACTTTCTAATTGGGGGATGGTGACCTAATGGAAGTTTCAGATTTATTACAAGGGAAACTGGAAGAAGTGGTTGATTAAAGTTTTGCAAGATATGAAATAGCAGTCAACAATCATAATAAAAAGTTCATTATTGTTCAAGCCATACATTTAATTAACAACCAAAATAGTACTCATGTCAAATAATTTTAATTTTGATTATGCCAGATAAGGAAAAGCTGCGACTTGATAAATATCTATGGGCAATACGTCTGTTTAAAACCCGCAGTTTGGCTGCAGATGCATGCAATAACAATAAAGTAAAATATAAGGGAACAAATGTAAAGGCTGCAAAAGCAGTAAGTATTGGGGATCAGTATGAAGTTAAAACTGAGGCAAAAAAGTGGCTTATAGAAGTGAGTGGTCTTTTATATAACAGGGTACAATTTTCGGAGGCTATTAAAAATTATATCGACTTAACACCAGAAGATAATACGGAGAAAATACAAAGCAGCGCTTTTATATTTGAAACCGGTAAAAGGCAGAGTAAACAGGGAAGGCCAACAAAAAAGGAAAAAAGAAATCTTGATGAATTTATGGGGTAAGGTGACAGCGACTCCAGTCGCCAGACACCTTATCTTTACTTTATGAATATTGATATTATTTCTGTAGTGCCGGAATTGATGGAAAGTTTTTTTAGTCACTCTATTTTAAAAAGAGCAAGAGAAAAAAAATTACTTGAAATAAACATTTACAATCTTAGAGATTATACAAATTATAAGCACGGGCAGGTTGATGATTACCAGTATGGCGGGGGCGCCGGTCTTGTAATTATGTGCGACCCTTTAGCAAATGCTATAGAAACCCTGCAACAAAAAAGATCTTATGATGAGGTAATATTCCTTTCCCCTGATGGGGCGGTTTTTAATCAAAAAAAGGCCAATCAATTATCTCTAAAAAATAACCTGCTGCTTATTTGCGGCCATTATAAAGGGATCGATCAAAGAATAAGAGATCATTTTATAACTATGGAAATTTCAATAGGGGACTATGTTTTAAGCGGAGGGGAACTGGGGGCCGCAGTAATTACTGATGCAATCGGAAGATTGATACCTGGAGTTTTGAATGATGAAACATCTGCATTAACTGATTCGTTTCAGGATAATTTGCTTGCACCTCCTGTATATACACGGCCCGAAGATTTTCGTGGCTGGAAAGTGCCGGATATTTTACTAAGTGGCAATCATACTAAAATAGAAAGATGGAGGCATGAGGAATCGTTGAAACGGACTGAACAAAAAAGACCTGATCTTTTAAATGAAGAATAAAATTCTATTATGTTCATTTAAGATAAATACAAACCATAGTCTGAAAATTATTTTATCATATTTGACTTTATATTGCGCAATAATCAATGCCAGATAAATTTTAATCAGCCTTAATGAAAGTGTTTAAATTCGGCGGAGCCAGTGTAAATTCAATTGCCGGGATAAAAAATGCAGGCAATATACTCAGTAAATACAGCGATGAAAAATTATTGATCGTTATTTCTGCAATGGGCAAAACTACTAATGCGTTGGAAAAAGTGGTCGGGGCATTTTATGCCGGAAATAAAGAAGAAGCGCTTTCGTTATTTGGCGAGATAAAACAATCTCATCTAACTACATTAAAAAATCTGGTAACACTAAACCAAAAAGAGGCCGAAGAAAAGCTGGCTGATTTTTTTACTGAAGTTGAATGGCTCCTGCATGATAAGCCTGTTAAGGATTACAATTATTACTATGACCAGATTGTATGCGCCGGCGAGCTTTTATCCACTTCTATAGTAAGCTTATTTTTAAATGCTGAAGGCATTGGAAATACCTGGACAGACGTAAGAGATATTTTTAGAACTGATGATAATTTCAGAGATGCAAACCTGAATTGGGATTATACACAAAAACAGGTAGACAATATCATTAAGCCGCTATTTCAATCGGTCAATTTTATTATAACCCAGGGATTTATTGGTAGTACTGATGAAAATGAAAGCACCACCTTAGGACGGGAAGGAAGTGATTATTCGGCAGCAATTTTTGCCAATATGCTTAATGCTGATTCACTCACTATTTGGAAGGATGTAGAAGGTATTTTGAATGCAGACCCACGGGAATTTGCTGATGCAAAATTTATTGCTGCACTTAGTTATAATGAAGTTATTGAAATGGCTTATTACGGAGCGCAGATAATACATCCAAAAACCATTAAGCCATTACAAAATAAGAATATTCCTCTTTATGTAAAATGTTTTTTACAACCTGAATTGGCCGGCACTGTTATAAGCAAACAGCCTGTAGTTAAGTTGCCTCCTATCATTGTAATAAAATCAAACCAAGTCTTAGTGCAGCTTAGCTCTAAAGACTTTTCCTTTGTTAATGAAACACTTGTTAGTCGGCTTTATGAAATTTTTGCAGAAATAAGGATAAGGCCGAACCTTACTCAAAACGGTGCTATTAGCATGCTTTGCTGCCTGGATGATATACCTGACAAAATTGAAAAGCTTGCTCTGAATGCGTCCTTAATTTTTGAAGTTCAAGTAGAAAAGAATCTTACTTTATTAACTATACGCCATTATAAAAAAGAATTAATTGAAAATTTAATAGGCAGTAAAACAATTGTTCTTGAGCAAAAAACAACTGATACAATTCAGGTGCTTATGAGATAGCTAGTACAAAGGAGCGTTTATACCCATCCATTGTAGCTGTTATTCATGATGACATATAAACTATTTGAATAGATAAGTGATATTTAGAACAACTGATCATTTAGAATTGCAAATCGTTATTCAAACACTATTTTAATCTTGGAAAAAAATTTTTTCAATTTGAAAAAAACTTATTAGATTTGTTTTGAAATGCAATTAATAATTTTAAATAACGCCTCATATAGTTCTCGTGAACAACTTTATAAGTTGTCGGGGCGTCTTATGTAAAAATAATTTATATAGATAAAAAATCCCGACCGGTGGTCGGGATTTTTTTTTGCATATTATTTAAATATAAACTTATATCTATAATGGTATGAGGTATAAATCAAGAATATTATCTATTTCTAATAGTTGCAATTTTTGAATTAAAAACAAAAAATATGGCACAGTTTAATTTTTACCCGTTTACTATTATTAATGGGAGGGAACCTGAAAATTATCAGGTGCATCAATCCGTCTCAGGTTGTAAAATTACCATTATGGTTGTGGCTGAATATGGTGAGTGCGGACTTAGTATATCTGAAAAATGGCAATACATATTTCAAATATACTCCCCACCAGCTCATAATACCACTGGATATGAGATTAGACTATTTCAATTTGAGAGAAATAGTATATGAGAGAAATAGTATAGAAAAATAATGATAGAATATTCTTATCAACAGTAGGTAAGAGCCTTTCAAGCATTTATACCAAAATATATCATTGGATATTGTAATCTTTTAAAACATTTTTAACCCTCTTAAAAACTATTACATGAACGAGAATGATCAAATTCAATTAGCTAAAAGATATAAAACACCTCTTTATGTTTATGATGGGGATCTGATGACAGAAAAATATAGGGAGCTATATAAGTTAATTCAATATAGGCCTTTGCAAATTCTTTATGCAATGAAGGCTAATTATAATCCGCATATTTTGAAGCTCCTGGAAAAGGAAGGCGCTTGGATTGATGCGGTTAGTCCGGGTGATGTATTAATGGCAAAAAAATGTGGTTTTTCTTCTGATAGAATTCTTTATACTGCAAATAATATTACTACGGAAGAGATGGAGGTTGTTGTACAAGAAGACGTAATGTTTAATATCGGTTCACTTTCTGAACTTAAGCGATATTCCGATAATTTTCGTGGAAGTCAGGTTTGCCTCAGAATTAATCCAGCTATAGTAGCTGGTGCAGATGTCAAAATTCAAACTGGAGGAGATTTAACTAAATTTGGTATTTTAATGACTGATGTTGAGGCAGCAATGAGCATTGCCGGTGAATTTCAAATTAAAATTGTTGGACTTCATAAACATACAGGATCGGGAATTGATGATAAAGAAAAATTTCTTGCAGCGGTTAATAATCTTTTATCAATAGCTAAACCTGAACTATTTCCTGACTTAAGGTTTATTGATTTGGGAGGCGGGTTAGCAGTGCCATATCGTCCTGGCGAAAAAATTATTGAT
>JBDSAQ010000467.1:0-3849 GCA_039922095.1 Ginsengibacter sp.
GCTGAAATCTCTTTGTTTAAGGCATTTCCTGCAGTTCCGAATAAATCTACAGCATTATCATATCCAATAACCAATACACTGCTCCCCGAGGCAAATTCGGCAGAAGAAATAAATCTTCCATACTCAATGGTAATAGGTTGTATCTCGTTTTGCTCTTCAGTTACACCATAGAAAGTTACACCTTGCAATACGCTATTTTTATATTCTATATTGCCCATATTATTTATGTTATAAGCAATGTGACTTGCGAGCTGACTGCGTTGCTTTATTAAAGAAACTTCTTCATAAGTAGCGTCTGGCCTATTCACAAATTTCCACCAGGGATAATCAGGGCCGCCGCTGTAATCCCATTTATCTATATAAATAGTGTTTGTTCCTAATCCTTTAATTTCATTTTGAATATTACTTTCAAGGCTGTTGACGGTTGCTAATACGCCAATTATACAGAAGATGCCAAATGAAATACCAATTAATGATAATGCAGTACGCAGTTTATTCACCTTTAATTCCTGCATGGTTAGCCTAAGCGAATTCGATAAAATAGTGAGAATTTTGCGCATCATCAAATTTAATACAAATCTGCAATTAACAATGAGGGTATCAGGTATCAGCAGTCAGGTATCAGAAGGAATTGTGGAGAATAAAGCATAAAATTAAAGAGCTTGTAATAGTTCATACTGACTGCACCACCATTATGCTGATTGCTGATACCTGACTGCTGATACCTGATTGCTGAAACCTTATCTTTACTGCCAATTCATTTTTTTGGAGACATCTCAATATAATCTTCGCTTACAGAAAATAATTACTCTTGTTGCAGTTATATTGTTTTTAATTAAAATGGCAGCATGGTATTTAACGCACTCTGTTTCTATTTTAACTGATGCTTTAGAAAGTACTGTAAATATTGTTGCTGGTATAATAGGGGTATACAGTCTGTATGTTTCAGCAAAGCCAAAAGATGAAGATCATCCTTACGGGCATGGGAAAATTGAATTTATTTCGGCTGCAGTGGAAGGAACATTAATTACAGGTGCAGGACTACTCATTATTTACCAGGCTACAAAAAATCTGCTCCATCCTGCAGCAATTAAAAAATTAGATTATGGGATTATTTTAATAGCCGCAACAGCGGCGATTAATTATATTACCGGCACTATATGTTTTCGTAAAGGCACCAAAAATAATTCTTTGCCTCTCATTGCAAGTGGTAAGCATCTTATATCAGATACATGGTCAACCCTGGGAATAATAGCAGGTTTAATACTAATGTATTTTACACGATTAGTTTGGCTGGACAGTGCCGTGGCCTTCATTTTTGCTTTTATAATTATTTATACGGGCTATAAAATCGTACGCACTTCTATTGCAGGAATAATGGACGAATCTGATATTACTTTACTTAAGGGTCTTGTTGATCTGTTGAATAATAATCGCCGGCAAAACTGGATTGATCTTCATAACGTTCGGATAATAAAATATGGAAGCACTATACATATGGATTGCCACCTCACCCTTCCCTGGTATCTTAATATAAATGAGGGACATGAGGAGATTGAAGCATTGGCTGCAATTGTAAAAAATAAATATGGTGAAGCTGTTGAACTATTCGTTCATAGTGATGGCTGCCAGGAATTTTCGTGCAATATATGTTCAAAACACGATTGCCTGGTGAGGCAGCATGAACTTGAAAAAAAAATTGAATGGAATATCAATAATATCTCAATAGATAAAAAACATAGCCTGCAATATTAAAAAAGACTTGCTATACCAAATGCCGCCCCTGCCGCTAAAGCCCCTATGAGCATCACTTTTAAAGCCCCTGCTAAAGGCGCCACTCCAGTAACCTTACTTTTAAAGTAACCGAATACAAATAAACAAAGCAGGGTTGCAACAACTGATATTTTTAATGCTTTTGCAGAATCAGGGATAAAAAAATAAGGGGATAGTGGAATTATACCTCCGGCTATATAAGATAATCCAATATTCAATGCGCTTTTTGCAGCTCTTTTAGGATCAGGTTCTGTAAGTCCTAATTCATACTTCATCATAAAATCAACCCATTGCTTTTTATCCTGGGCTATTTCCTCTGTTGCTTTATATTGAATCTCTTTGCTTAATCCTATCTGTTCAAAAAATTCCCGTACTTCCTGCTTTTCCCTTTCAGGCACTCTTTCCACTTCATCGTATTCTCTTTTCAGCTCGCTGTTATAATGATCCTGCTCTGTTTGTCCTGCAAGATAACCACCGAGACCCATAGCAATACTCCCAGCAGCTATCTCTGCAATCCCCGCGATCACTATAATGCTGCTTTTATCCACAGCCCCGCTTAAGCCTGCCGCTAAAGCAAACGGAACTGTAAGTCCATCACTCATGCCTATAACAATATCCCTAAGTAAGTCAGAGCTTTGCATATGATGCTCCTCATGCTTATCATGTTTGTGTGAATGCAAAAAATCAATTTTATTCAAAGCTGCGGGTTGAGTGCAGTTACAGGATAAATTTTAAAAAATATATTTATAAAAGAAGAACTATATATAAAGGACAAGACTAAGACCTGAAATTTTGTTGAATAAAAGTGATCAATTCAGATTTTGTGTAAGGTGAAATTGTATCTTATGTAAAAGATCCTTTACCTCAAAAGGCTTGGCTATAAAATCATCTGCCCTACATGATTTAAAAACATCTTCCATTTTAGTTTGTGCAGAAAACATGATAACGGGAATATCTTTTGTTTTATCATTCGATTTTAAAGCTCTGCAGATATCTCTTCCATCAAGCCCGGAAGCAAGAAAAACATCCATAAGTATTAAATGTGGATCAAATACATCAGTTCGGGTTAAAGTTTCTTCCCCATTAGGCGTAACAACTACCTCATAACCATAATTTTCCAGAATTACTTTTACAATTTCCAGTATATCTGTATTATCATCAACAACAAGAATTCTGTTCATTTTGAAACTTTGCCGTTTTGTATCAAAAATTACACCATAGAACTTTCTTCAAATTTTTATTCGCTTTTGAGAATACCTGAACTTCAATAATGAAATTATAAAAAGATAGGATGATAAAAAAAATATTTTAATAATTTCAATATAATCACAAGCTAAACCATTACCCCTTTATAAAATTATTTACAGTTCTTTTTATGATATTAACAGATTCTAATAATTGTTTCCCCGTCATCACTAAAGGAGGTGCTAACCGGATTTTATCCCCATGCGTTGGCTTTGCAAGCAGTCCATTTTCTTTAAGGTTCAAACATAGATCCCAGGCGGCTTCTGCATTACTATGCTGTATACTTATGGCATTGAGCAGGCCTTTTCCACGTATTTCTTTTATTAAGGGAGAATTAATTTTTGTGAGTTCTTCCCTAAATTGTTTACCCAGCACTTCTGCATTCTCAGCCATATTTTCCTCTTTTAAAACGGTAAGGGCAGTAATAGCTATTTTGCAGGCTAATGGATTTCCACCATATGTACTTCCGTGTTCACCGGGTTTTATTGTCATCATAATTTCATCATCAGCTAATACAGCGCTTACGGGTAATGTGCCTCCGCTTAATGCCTTCCCCAGGATCAAAATATCCGGCCTTACATTTTCATGATCACAGCATAGCATTTTGCCTGTGCGGCCTAAGCCGGTTTGTATTTCATCTGCAATAAATAATACGTTTGCATCTGCACAATACTGCTTAGCAGTACTTAAATAATTTTCATCAGGCACTATTACCCCAGCTTCACCCTGAATCGGCTCTACCAAAAAACCACAAACGTTTTTTTGCGATAAAGCTTTGGCCAGGGCATTAAGATCATTATAGGGTATAACCTCAAATCCGGGCATAAAAGG
>JBDSAQ010000468.1:0-4987 GCA_039922095.1 Ginsengibacter sp.
TGGGGAAACGGTCCCTTTTTTAAATTGCTTAGCATCGCCGGATATTATTTGCCAGCCCCCGTTCTGTGCAATCTGGTAATATTTTTTAAGCTCCTCCCTTAATTTTTTATAAGATTGATTTACATCATCAAAATATTTATTGTCTTTATGTTTTTTTGTTAGTATTGAGTCAGCAAGCATCATTACATTTTCTTTTTTTATTGGGATAAACCGCTCCAATTCTTTTCTTTTTACAAATCCTTTCTCATATTTGTTTAATGAATATTCAATAAAATGCTGGGTTAATAAAAGCTCTGTATTAAGCATTGCTTTATCTGTTGTGGATACAACCATGTCAGTATCTTCAAGAAGATTATCTATCTTTTTTTGTAAAGCCTTATCTTTTAAAGAAGTATCACCGGAATAGATAGCATAGTTATGGAGATTCCAAAAACCAATGGTTTGCTCGGCTAACCCTGTTGATGAAAACCATGCATATTGATAGTTGCGTGCATTATAAAAGCTCCTCATTCTCCTGGTAACAGAATCAGGTAAAGTTTTTTTACTTAAAAAGTCGGCCAGGCTCACACTATCCAAAAAAATATCGTTATACGAATTGGCGGGAGTAATGGTCAGATCTCTTTTACTTATTTTTTTTGTTTTTACATTCTCATTTTCTGTAGTGGTTACGGTATCTGTATTCTGACTGTTACAGGCAATAAAAAAGCTGCAGACAAACGCAGCAAAAGTGAATACTTTTTTCATACTGATTGCAATTTGCAAAACCTGTGCCTAAAGATATTTGCAAAATACATTGGGGAATTTTTTTTACCGTAGCTAAGCAATGCCTATCGTGATACAGGATCCAGGTTTTACCCCGGGCCTTTAAAGATAGCTAAGCCACCATTTTTCCTTATGTACAATTTTGTATTTATTGTACCATTTGCATAACGGATACAAGGCAACTACTATAATGATCCATACAACATACACGAACCAAAGGTGAAAACCATAATGGCGCAATGAAGGAATATTGCCAGGAAAACTATGCAATATCATATTACTCCAGTTATAGCCTGTTAACTGGGCAGCAAGCATAGCCAGCAAATGAATAAAATAGATATGTAACACGTAATAAAACAGAGGTACTCTGCCATACACAGTAATTATCCTGGTAAACCTGTTCAATGGTTTTTCAGCTAAAGCCAGAAAAATTAATGCCGGTCCAAGTGTCATTAATATATACAGCAAAGAAGGCGGGTATTTTGTTGTATTAACGAATGAAAAAAAAGTGAATGCAGATGTATGCTGAGCCGACCATGGCTTTGAATCACCATAGATATTTATAAACCTCAGCAATATAAAAATGAATATTGCTGAAAGGCCAAGATATAGTAATATTTTTTTTCGTTTTTCATGGCTATATCTTACATATAATTCCCCCAAACAATATCCCGCAGCCATTACTCCGATCCACGACAGGACAGGGTAACCAACAATTAAGGTTAAAGAAGAAAAAACAAATCCATTAGGATCATGTAATAAAGACCAGCCCAATGCCGGGGCGTTTTGTCCTGCAACATGTACCAAGTCGAGGAGATTATGTCCGAAAATTATTGCTATTGCTGTTATGAGTATTAATCTTTTTGGCAAATGTATTAAAGCTGAGAGGGCTATCATGCCGAAGCCTAATGCCCATATTGTTTGTAATACTATTAAGGTAAAATGTATATTAAAGAACCAGCCAAACGATATTACCGTTATTTCCAGCACAATAAGCCATAATCCCCGTTTTAAAAGAAATGCCGATAATTCTTTTTTCCCTTTTCTAACTCCAATAAAAAAAGCAGAGGTGCCTGCCAGAAAAACAAAAACAGGGGCACAATAATGTGTTATCCATCTTGTTAAAAAAATGGGTATACTGGTTTTTTCAAGATCCAAAGGATCAAACAGCATCGCAGACCAGTGAAAATAATCCCTGGTATGGTCAAGCGCCATAATTATCATTACAAGCCCCCTGAGAAGATCAATTGATTGTATGCGGTAACCAGTTTGCAGGCTATCTGTACTTGCATTTTGCATCTTGCTTTTAATTTGCAGCAACATATAAAATATTTTTTTAAAAAGCAATAAGGTTTTCAATAATTCGGATTGCTACAACTTACCACCTTAATTTTTATCTTGCACTTATGAGAAATCATGAAGACAGTTACCGCCATAAAGGCCTTAGAAAAAAACTGGTGGATTCTTTAAGAGATAAGGGTATTGATGATGAAAAAGTACTTGAGGCAATGATGTTGGTTCCCCGTCATTTTTTTCTCGATTCAGCTTTAGATCATATTGCATACGAAGACAAAGCATTTCCCATAGCTGAGGGACAAACAATTTCCCAGCCTTATACTGTTGCTTATCAAACACAATTGTTAATGCTTAAACAATATGATAAGGTTTTGGAAATAGGCACTGGCAGCGCTTACCAGGCTGCAATTCTGGCGGCAATGTGTGCTCACGTTTTCACCATTGAAAGGCAGAAAAAGCTTTACGAGGAAAATAAAAGGTCACTCTATAAATCGAGGCTTTCCAATATTAAATTTTTTTATGGAGATGGGTTTGAAGGGTTGCCCATGTTTGCACCCTTTAATAAAATAATTATAACAGCCGCGGCCCCGGAGGTGCCTCCTAAATTAGTTGAACAGTTAAAACCAGGCGGTATAATGGTTATACCTGTAAATGAAGGAAGCCTGCAGCGTATGCTGAGAATAACTAAAAATGAAGATGGAAGTTTAGAAGAAGAGGCGTTTCATAATTTTTCATTTGTACCTATGCTTAAAGGGAGAACGTAGATATAATGGAGAATTTAATTTCGCAGTATGTATTCGTTTCAATTCTCGTTGTATATACTGCTAAAGTTGGCAGGTTGACACCCAGACACGAAAAATGGGATTGATTGAATTCATTATAAATTATCAATTGCTTCCCCAGCCTTACCGGCAATATTATTCCAGTAAAAATGTTCGAAATAGTCAGTTGTAATTGCAGATGATATATTCTTTACCTCTTTCATTTTATTCGCAAAAAACTTCCAATCGTTCCCGTTAACCAATACTAATTTTCCGTTGCATATTTCTTTGTCAATGCCTACAGCGCCATTAAAGGTTGATACTGCAGCGAGGTCATACCCGAGTGCTTCAACTAATTTGGTTTTTATTCCTCCGCCATCGGTTACCGGGTTTATAAAAATGTCAGTTCCCTTAAAGTAAATACTAACGTCATCAACAAAACCGGCATAAATAATATTCTTATTACTGTATTCTTTAAGCTCATTCATTTGCGCAGGTAAATTTTTCCCGCATATAATAATTTTATAATTAAGATCTGATGATAACAATACCGGATTGATCTCATTCAATATAATTTTAACTGCATTCAGGTTTGGCATATAGTCAAGGGTACCATTAAAAAAATAAAGTATAGTCCCGGGCGCTATATCATATTTATTTTCGAGATACATTTTAGCCTCCAGCCTTTCTGCGGTGGTTGGTGCATGATCCCATTCAATACCATAGGTTATTACAGTACATTTTTGTGGAGTAACTTTTAAATTGGCGATAATATATTTCCTGTCTTCTTCACTAATACAAAAAACTTTATCTGATTGCTGATAAATGTATTTTTCATATTGCCGGAGTATTAGCCACCACCATTTGCCTACACTCTTAAAGCGCTGTGCTTCTATATTGTGAGAATGTGTGATCATTTTTATTCTGCAAAACTTTTTAAGCCATAAGCCCAGCCAGCCATAATAGGGATGTTCTACAATGAGGTGAGAAATGCGATATTTTTTTATAATGCGGCTTATTGTGAAAAAATAAAAAACATTAATATATCTAAGTTTGGAGTTGGATAAAATATTTAAAACTTTATAGTTTGCATAAGCCGGATCATTATCTTTTATGGTAACGCATACCACGGTATGGTAAGCAGAAAAATATTTATTAAAAAGAGCTATGCCCTTTTGGCCTCCTAATTTTGCCGGAAAAATTTTATAAGAAACAAGGCTAAGTACATTTGCCATTATTAAATATACTTTATAACAAATTAATATTATTTTGGTGAGCCTTTTATGCCTTTAGATAATCCCATGCAAATAAATAATTAAATAAAATGCGAGTAGTTTTATTTTTTTCCCGGTTCACATTTATCTGCAACATTGCATTTTTATTGTTTATTTTTTTTAGCTGGTGGGAAACAAGTAAACCTGTAAAAGCTTCGGGTGACACTGTTCTTCATGTTCCTTTTGCAAAAGAGTTGATAATTACATTGGGCTTTTCAGCTATTTTAATAAATATTATTATGTGTATCATCTATTTAATTTTTTCATTTTCCGGGAGGTTAAAACTTATACCCCGCTGGCTCATTATTGCAAATGTTCTATTTCTTTTAATACAGATTTATTATTTCTTTTTTGTTTAACTATCTACCATGATACATAGTATTCTTAAAGACAGGTCAACGAAAATTTTCATATTCATTTCTGCCTTTTTTGTGGCTAATGCTTTAATAGCAGAATGTATCGGGGGCAAAATATTTTCTTTAGAAAAAATTTTTGGATTTCAACCATCAGACTTTACAATATTCGGGCAGAAAGGCCTTTCATTCAATTTAACCTGCGGGGTTTTGTTGTGGCCATTAGAGTTTGTTATTACTGACATTGTAAATGAATATTACGGACCAAAAGCTGTAAAAAGAATTTCATATACTGCTGTTGCATTAATATCTTATGCTTTCGTAATGTTTTATCTGGCTATTAAAATTCCACCCGCAGATTTTTGGATAAGCAGTGGAGTTGAGAGTGGAGTAGACAATATGCCAAATGCCTTTAATGCAATCTTTGGCCAGGGGATGTGGATAATACTGGGAAGCCTTACTGCATTTTTAGTTAGCCAATTGGTGGATGTAACCGTATTTCATAAAATAAAGAAAGTTACAGGTGAAAAAAAAATCTGGC
>JBDSAQ010000469.1:0-7336 GCA_039922095.1 Ginsengibacter sp.
TAAATTATTTGCCACCCTTGACACTACTACACGCAAAGTGGTGTTTGGCCATACTCCTTTTCTTTTGAGCGACACGGTAGGCTTTATAAGAAAGTTGCCTCACCATCTTATTGAAAGCTTTAAAAGCACCCTGGATGAAGTGAGAGAAGCGGATATTTTATTACATGTGGTGGATATTTCTCACACGCAATATGAAGAACAGTATGCAGTAGTAAATAAGACCCTACAGGAATTAAAATCATTTGATAAGCCAACCATTACCATTTTTAATAAGATGGATGTGTATGAAAAAAATGCTTTCGATGAATGGCTGGAAGCTGATGTGAAAGAAGATTTACTAAATGAGCTGAAACAAAAATGGGAAAGAGAAACAAATGGCAATTGTGTGTTTGTTTCTGCAACTGAAAGAAAAAATATTGAAGCGCTGAGGCAAACTATTTTAAATAAAGTAAGAGACATATACCAGGTGCGGTATCCGTACAAGGCAGAATTTTTCTTTTAACACCTAACCTAACTTTCCCCCGGGGGAGAGGGACTTTTACCTCCCCGGGAGGGGGCTTTTTATGGAGAATAGTAAGAAATATAAATGGTATAAGATTGCGGAGGATGTGGGGGAATTGGATTTTGGGAGTAATAATTTAATGCAAATAAATGTTGCCGGTAAAACTGTTTGTATGGCACGTGGGGAGCACAGGTTATTTGCATGTTCATCAAAATGTCCACATGCAAGTGGGATTATTGCTGAGGGTTTTATTGATGCACATGATAATGTAGTGTGCCCGCAGCATCGTTATAAATTTAATCTTAGCAATGGAAGAAACGTAAGCGGTGAAGGATACTTCTTAAAAACTTATCCTGTTGAGGAGCGTGACGATGGGGTGTATGTAGGCATAGAGGTTAGTATTTTTTAAACCTGCGATCTAAGGCAATTCATCTTTATTTTAATGAGATTTATTTACATAGGTTTGCTGGTTAGATGGTATTAATATATTTAACTGCAAATAGGACTTTATAAATTAAAATAATGCCAGGGAGTGAAATCAAAAATAATCCACCTGTATTAAGTCTTGTGATCCCATGTTATAATGAAGCTGCAGGCCTTGCAGATTCTATCAATAGTGTTTTACTGAAACTTCAACAACTCCTGAATGATAATACAATAAATGAAAATAGTTTTATTCTATTTATTGATGATGGAAGTAAAGATGCCACCTGGAATATTATTACAAAGTATGCAGGTAACCAGGTTAAAGGCTTAAAGCTTAGTAATAATGTTGGCCATCAAAAAGCTCTTATTGCCGGTTTGCATTATGCAGTAACTAAGTGCGATTGCAGCATAACCATAGATGCAGACCTGCAGGATGACATGGATGTAATTGATGCAATGATAATGTCATTTATAAAAGGCAACCAGGTTGTTTATGGCGTAAGAAACAACAGGGATGTGGATTCCATTTTCAAGAAAAAAACAGCGCAGCTTTTTTATACAATTTTAAAGTGGATGAAAATTGATATTATTTATAACCATGCTGATTTCAGGTTGGCCGGAAATAAAGTGCTGATCGAACTAAAGCGATATGAGGAAACACATATGTTTCTTCGTGGCATTTTTCCCCTTATGGGATTTAAAAGTGATACCATTTATTACCAAAGAAAAGACAGGCAGCAGGGAAGAACTAATTATTCATTAAGCAAAATGATACGGCTTGCTATTGATGGTGTTACTTCCTTTTCAGCTTTTCCGCTAAAGCTGATAACTATTACGGGCTTTGTTGTTTTTACAGGTTGCATTTTTGCAATTATATGGGTTATAGTTGTAATGATGCTTGGCAGAAATATCCCTGGCTGGTCGTCAATTACATTGCCCATGTATTTTCTTGGGGGTATTCAGTTGCTGTCACTTGGTATACTTGGCGAATATGTTAATAAGATTTTTCAGGAAACAAAAAAAAGGCCTCTTTATCATATAGAGGAATTTGTGTGAGCGATTGAGAGTTTAGAAGTTAGGGGGTTAAGGGTTTAGAATACTTCTCTCAAGGCAACTTTTTATAAAAATATTATTCTGACAGAGTGTTACAAAAAAAATATGTAATTACTGCTTACCTCCTACTGGCTGCAGTTTACATAGCAGGTTTATTTGTCCCCCTCATGGATAATGATGCCGGAGAATATGCGTTGATAGCGCTAAACATGGCGCAAAAAAATGATTTTATCAGCATAGCCCGTAAAGGGCAGGATTACCTTGATAAGCCTCATCTTTTGTTTTGGTTATCTGCTATTTTTTTTAAAATTTTTGGCGTAAACGGTTTTGCTTACAAATTACCTTCGCTGCTATTTTCTGTAATTGCTATTTATAGTACTACCCGGCTCGCGTCAATGCTGTACAATAAGCAAACAGGTATTCTTGCAGGGCTTGTGCTGGGTTATTCGCAGGCTTTTATAATAGCTAACTATGATGTGCGAACAGATGCTATACTAACCAGTGCTACAATCTTTGCTGTTTACCATTTTATTAAATTTAATTATAACAGTAAATATTTTCACATTATTGCGGGAGCCTTTGGGCTGGCGCTTGCAGTTGGCACCAAAGGCATGATAGCAGTGATTGTAACAGGTATTGTGATCATACTTCATTTATTATACCATAGGCGGTTTAAAGAAATTTTTAACTGGCGATGGCTGAGCAGTATTGCCTGGTTCTTTGTTTTTCTTAGTCCTTTTCTTTATTGCTATTACCTGCAGTTTGATGCTCATCCTGAAAAGATGACCAACGGTGTACAGGGAATGTCAGGGATAAAATTTTTATTGTGGACACAAAGCTTTGAGCGGCTTGCGGGGCAAAGAAATATGGTGAATAATAATGACCTTCTATTCTTTTTTCACACCTTTTTATGGGCATTTCTGCCGTGGAGCATAATTGCTTATTACGAAACTTTCAGAGACTGGATTATCCTTGTTAAAAATAAATTCAGAGTTACAAAAAGCATTGAGTTTGCTTTAAGTGGAAGTGCATTATTGATTATGTTGCTCATGTCAACATCGCAATTCAAGCTTCCTCATTATCTCAATATTATTTTTCCAATATTTGCTATAATCACTGCTAAAAGTATCATTCGCTTTATTGAAGAAAAAAGAGTGATTCCTAAATGGGTAAGAATAACTTTGTATGTAATAAGCGGGTCATATGTTTTATTAGGTTTATTACTAAATGCCTGGGCTTTCCCTGTTCATAACATCTTACTTATTGCTGTTGCAATTTTTGCCTGCATAATTTTATTAGCCATTATTTTCAAGTCTTCCCGCTCTCCTTCAAAGCCTGTGTTTATAGTGATGATAGTGGTTGGAATGGCTAACTTCTTTCTGAATATAAATTTCTTTCCTAAGGTGCTGGCTTACCAGGGCAGTATTGGTATGTCAGATTATGTAAAGAGGAATAGGATAAATACTGAAGAAATCCGCTCCTATATTTCCAGGGAGTACTATGCTTTTGATTTTTATATAAAGAAGGATATACCGGGAGCAAGCCTGGAAGAAATAAAACAAAGATCAGCCGATAATGAATCATTCTATATACTAACCGATAAGTTGAGGTTACCCGATTTGCAAAACACAACCATACCTGTGCATACACTAATCACAGTTCCCCATTTTCATGTTAGCAAGCTTAACTTAAAATTCATCAACCCGTCCACCCGTTCACTTTCTCTCGATAGTATGATGCTAATAAAGATAAATTAAATAAAGCTTTATAAAAATTGAGCAGACCTGCTATTCATATAAAAGATTTTATTAAAGCAGACTTTTAAAAAAACTAAATCCTTATTTTTGCAGCCCACTATTAAAAATTCCTCCTTAGCTCAGTTGGTTAGAGCATCTGACTGTTAATCAGAGGGTCATCCGTTCAAGTCGGATAGGGGGAGCTTAATTATCAATCAATTACAAAAGTCGCCATCGGCGGCTTTTTGTTTTTTGCAAACAAGGTCAAAATTTGAAAGAACTGATGTAAAGGTATTAATAATGATTGTTTGAATAATGATCAGGTATTACCGGAGGGCTCAAAGCTTGTCAATAGCCACTATAAACTGACTAATCCTTATGCGCTTCTTATAGTTTGTTGGCCTCCTCCATTTACAGAAACCAGTTTCTTCAAACTCAAAGAAGGTGAGTTAGTTTGCCGTTTTAGAAATAGATATCGGATGCAAAGTTTATCCTAAGATATTTCTTAACGCTTTATCCAAGGTTGGATAATTAAATTCGAACCCTTTTTGCAGCAATTTTTTTGGAATTACCCACCGACTCTTTAAGATGAGTTCTGTTTCAGTATTAATAAAGAATGCGCCTGCTTTAAGTAGAAACTTTGGTGACGGAAGATGAATTAACGGTTTTAAAATGTTGCGCATTTCTTTCATGAAGGTGTCATTAGTTACCGGGTTGGGAGAGGCGCAATTGTATACGCCTTTTATATCTCTATTTATCATTATAAATTGAATGACCCGAAAAAGATCTTCAATATGAACCCAGCTGAACATCTGCCTTCCGTTTCCCTGGCGGCCACCTAAGCCGTATTTAACTAGGTTGATGAAGGGCTTCATTACACCCCCATTTTTTCCTATCGTTATTGCAATTCTTAATGCTACTTTTCTTGTGTTGTCGTTGAGCTTTTGAAAGAAGGCTTTTTCCCACGCTTTTGCTACCTCCACAGAAAACCCGGAACCGATTTCACCAGTGTCTTCGTCCATTGCTTTATCTTCTGAATGCCTGTAAATGGTGGCTGTACTTGAGTTGATCCAAAGTTTTGGCGGACATTTACATTTGTCAATAATGGACTGAAGTTTCCTCGTGGTTTGGACACGGGAATTGACAATTAATGCTTTGTTCTTTTCATTATAACGACAATCAACGCTTTTGCCTGCAAGATTAATCAACACTTCTGCGTTTTCCAGCGCCTCTATCAATACATCTTCGTTTCCCCAGCTTATATGCTTAGCATCCCTGGAGACAATTAAAACTTCATAATCTTCTTCGCTGAATTTTTTATGTAAATATTTCCCAATAAAACCTGTACCTCCGGCAATTACAATTTTCTTTTTCATTTTTTTTTACAATTCTATCCGGAAAGGTTATGCAGTTTGTGGAGATATTCTTTTTTGCTTTGCCACTCTCTTTCCTCTAAAGAATAAATACATGTTTATAAAAAGCATTACGCCAAGGTAAATGCTGAATCCGCCAACCTTCCTGCTTAGCACTTCAATAGTTGACTGGGCAGAACTAACTTCTTCATAAATGGTTAAAATAAATAACGCAAATCCGAGGTTCAAAAGATAAAACCCGATTTTAAAAAGCGTATTGGTAGCTATTGCAATTTCTTCCCTACCGTTGAATATATCCTTCATATAAACAATACTGTTTTTAAAAAGATTGTTAGACACATAAAAAGTCAACAGGATAACGATGGGTAAATAGATGCTGTAGGCGAGAACAATTAAATCTTTCATGATGTTATGTTTTTGATGTTATTGATTTATAATTTCTTTTTGAAAGAAAATAGATGAGAGAAATATTGAAGTAATGTGTTACAGCCAGGATCATTACCAGTATCCCTGTTTTCATTGAAATAGATGCAATCATTGTGTCAAGTGCTGTAATCTTCTCCCAGAAACTAAATTGCACCACGCAATAACCGATATTGAACAGGTAGTACGCCATTAGCAGTATGTTATTGGTCGTATCTGTAAGAGATTCATTTTCGTGAAACAAACGCAGAATAAATATTCTTCCGTTGCTATGAAATAATTTTCCTACATAATAAATGATGTAAATTGTAACACAGCCATAGACTAAATATGAAGCAATATTGTAGTTCATCTACATGATCATTTTTAGAAGTTTCAATAAAAGCTCACCCCTGTGGGAACTGAAAATTTTATCTGACAGGGTGCACAATTGTTCAGTGAACGATTGAATATCATTGACCGTTTTATAAAACTCTTTACCCTCAGTAGTTTTATCTTTCTTTGTTTCTTCTTTCAATTCGTTTAATACATTCATAACGGGGTCTATTTCCTTTTGCTTTCGCATCATTGCAATTTTTACTGCCCATTTCCACACGTCCTTTTCTGCTATGAAATATTCTTTCCTATCGCCAGCAATCACTTTCTTATAAATGATTCCATAGTCTAACAGTTGCCGAAGACTCATATTCGCGTTACCACGTGATATGGTTAACGCCTGCATAATTTCGTCGGTAGAAATAGGTTCAGTAGAAACTAAAAGCAACGCCTGCACCTGTGCTACTGATCTGTTAATTCCCCATTCGCTGCCCAGCAAGCCCCAGGTATCAATGAATTTTTGTTTTGATGTTTGCAGGTTCATTTATTCTATTTTGATACAAAGATAATATATCTTTCTAAACTTTCAATATATATTGAAAATTTAATTTTATGCAGCCAACTAAAAGTGAAATGCAACAAAAACAAAGATTGGGATTATAGTATTGTTATGTTATATTTATCACTCAACCTACCATCATGCAGCTTTCGGCCTTGCCATACCATGCAAAAGTGAAAGATCACTTTTATAACCAATCAAAAACGTGGCAGTTTTTTGCATCCGCAAAAACAAAGGAAGGCCAGCTGGTCGAATTCAAAGCTGAACTTTTAAAGAACTCATACAAATTTGATCCAGCTATTGATAAAAGCATTTATGAAAAGGTAAACCTCGCAAAAGATAAACTGGGGTTGGAAAGTTTGCCGGTCACAGTTTACCAGGCACAGTACACGGATGAATTAAACGCCAGCATCGTTTATCTAAATAATGAAGCTCATATAGTTTTTAGCGGAAAGATTATACAGCTTTTGTCGCAAGAAGAACTGGTGGCAGTGTTAGCCCACGAGTTAACGCACATCAAACTTTATTCAATGCTCAATGGTGATATGGAAGTTGCTGATCGTATCATTACTTCAATAGCTAACAACCATAACAGTGAAGCTTCTTATTATGAGACAGCGAGGTTGTTCAAACTTTACACAGAAATCTTTTGTGACAGAGGAGCTTTTATAGCAGTTGGAAATACCGCACCTGTGATTACGTCGCTCGTAAAAATTGCTACAGGACTTGATAATATAAATGCAGAGAGTTACATAAAACAGGCAGAGGAAATATTTTCAATAGATGGGGCATCTTCACAGGCAAAGGCTGTTTCTCATCCTGAAAATTTTATACGAGCCAAAGCCATTGACCTTTGGAGCAAAAAAAATAAAGATGCGGAGGAAGAGATTATTAAAATGATTGAGGGAGTAGCGCAACTTGATCAACTCGATATTTTTAAACAAGAAGA
>JBDSAQ010000470.1:0-2695 GCA_039922095.1 Ginsengibacter sp.
TACCGCTGGTCAAATTGCATAAAACACTTTAATATGCCTTTGAAAATTATGATGGATAATAATCAATATAACTTTATTTATCCTTCAGAAAAGTTTAAGCAGTTGAAAACTAAAGCAAATGAATTAACGGTTGATGACAACTTTTACATACAGGTAAGCAAGGTTCCTTAATCCAATACATATCTCTGCACTTAACTTGAATAAACATAATTTGCACTTTTAAAAATAAGTATGTCTCAGATACGAAAGCAAAGTATCATCTCTACATTGTTTGTTTATTTTGGCTTTTTTGTAGGGTTTATAAATACTTATTTATTTACAAGAAATGATTCTCCATTCTCTACATCACAATATGCTTTAACCAATATTTTTATTGCAGTCGGTAATATCATGTTTGCATTCGCCAATTTTGGTATGATTGCTACTGTGTATAAATTTTATCCATACTATAATGATAATCTTCCCAAAAAGAAAAATGACCTGATAACATGGGCTTTGATTACCAGTCTTATTGGTTTTTTACTGGTAATACTTGCAGGCATATTTTTTAAAGATATTGTAATCAGGAAGTTTGGAGGCCGGTCACCGGAATTTGTAAATTATTATTTGTGGGTGTTTCCTTTTGGGTTTTCAATTCTTATATTTTCTATTTTAGAAGTATTTACATGGAACCTCCGAAAGTCAATATTCACAAGTTTCTTAAGAGAAGTGCTTTTCCGTTTACTTACAACCATCCTTATATTTTTACTAAGTTATAAAGTTATAAACACCTTTGATACATTTATAAAAATGTATTCTTTTACCTATGGTATTGTAGCCCTGGTATTGTGTGTATACTTAATTTATAAGAAGCAATTGTATATCACTTTTGAAATCAGCAGGGTAACGAAAAAATTCTATAAAAAAATAATTTCACTTGCCTCACTAATTTACTTTGGCGGCCTTGTTTATATGATTGCACAGTTTATTGATACTATAGTTATCATGTCAGTAGTGGGTACGGAAGCCGCAGGTATATTTGCATTGGGAAGTGTAGTTGCAGGGTTGGTACAAGCGCCGCAAAGGGGTGCTGTTGCTGCTTCTATACCAGTACTATCCAAAGCCTGGAAAGATAAAGACTATGGAAAAATACTTTTAATATATCAGCGTTCAGGTATCAATTTATTAATAGCATCGCTTGGTATATTTTTATTGGTTTGGCTCAATTATACTGATGCCATACAAACATTTGCATTAAAGCCGGAATACATAGATTCCAAATGGATATTTTTCTTTTTAGGGCTGGCAAGAATTGTTGATTTGGGAACCGGCGTTAACTCACAGATAATAGCCACATCAACTTTTTGGAGGTTTGAATTTTTAAGTGGAGTGATACTTTTATCATTGGCTATTCCTTTAAACTATATGCTTGTAAAAGAGTTAGGTATCGTTGGGGCAGGTTATTCTAACCTGATTGCATTTAGTGTGTACAATATCATCAGGATAATTTTTCTGGAAAGAAAATTTAACATGCACCCATTCAGTATTAAAACTATGTATGCAATTCTATTGGCGCTTGCGAGTTACACCTTTTGCTATTATACATTTATGCAGATGCATGGTTTTTGGGGCATGACTATTAAAAGCATAGTGTTTATAATATTGTATGGCGGAAGTGTTTTTTATTTTAAACTTTCACCTGATGTATCGCCTGTATGGGCGACTATGAAGAAAAGAGTTAGCAGTAGTCGTAGGGAGGAATAAGTTGTGAGTTGTAAGTTGTAGTTATGAGTTGTAAGTGTAGTTAGAATTTACCTGGTGCCAATTGCCCATTCACCATTGCCCATTGCCCCCATTCACTATTCCTCATTGAAATCCTGCACTCTTCCAGCTCCAATAAATCTCTTGAAAAAATAATTATCCGAAAGGCTGCTAATCATAACTCCGCGGCTAGCGGATGAATGAACAAAGCGGCCATTATCAAGATAAACTCCTACATGTGATACCCCCCTGCCGGTATTAAAAAAAACAAGATCACCTTCCAGCAAATCATCTTTACTTATATGTTCACAAAATTTATATTGCTCTCTTGCTGTACGGGGAAGCAGCAGGTTATATACTGATGATAATAAACTGTCAGCGAAGGCGCTGCAGTCAATTCCTTTTTTGGAAGTGCCTCCCATTCTGTAGCGGGTTCCATACCAGTTTTCAATAAATTTATATAATGTAGTATTCTTTACAGTTTCAACAGCAACGTCCAGCATCATTGCATATTTAACTTCCCGCAAACACATTCTTTCTATATCATCAGCTTTGGAAATATCAGGTGTGTTTGATTCATTTTTTTGTGAAATTTCAATCTCAGTAAAAGTTTTTAATGGTGTAGTTGAGGGGATAAAAGAAATTGTTTCAATAAACTTAGGCTTCGTTGATTTTTCCTCATTTGTAATTGTAAATTTATTAATGCCTAACTGGGCTTTTATCAGGCGGGGAATGCTGCAAAAAATAAGCAAAACAAAGTTGGTGATTATTTTTCTCATAACAATTTGGTTTGAATCTTTTAATTGAATACTAACTCTCTTTATTAAAAAATTAAAAAACAGTTACTGATGATTGGATTTCCTGTTTAGTGTGATTTCGAGCGGCTATGAAAAAAAATTAAGCTGGGCAAAGGTAATGGTCTCAATTTATAAAACTCATTTTAGATTAAATTTTT
>JBDSAQ010000471.1:0-3715 GCA_039922095.1 Ginsengibacter sp.
GTACTTTAGGAATACGAGTACTACCACCAACGAGAATTACTTCGTCAATTTGTGAAGTAGATAACCCAGCATCTTTCAATGCCTGCTCACAAGGTTTTAAGCAACGCTTAAATAAATCGTCGGCTAAAGACTCAAATTTTGCCCTGGTTAATTTCTTCACCAAATGCTTTGGAACTCCATCAACTGCTGTTACATAAGGTAAATTTATTTCAGTTTCACTTGAAGATGATAATTCTACTTTAGCTTTTTCTGCAGCTTCCTTTAAACGCTGCCAGCTCATTGGGTCCTTACGAAGATCAATAGCTTCATCTTTTTTAAATTCATTGGCCAGCCAGTCCATTATAACTTTATCAAAATCATCGCCACCCAAATGGGTATCACCATTAGTAGATTTAACTTCAAAAACACCCTCCCCTAATTCAAGTATAGATATATCGAAAGTACCGCCGCCTAAGTCGAATACTGCAATTTTTTGATCGGTATGTTTTTTATCCATGCCATAAGCAAGGGCGGCAGCAGTAGGTTCATTTATAATTCTTCTTACTGTTAAACCTGCAATTTCACCTGCCTCTTTTGTAGCCTGCCTTTGAGAATCATTAAAATAAGCGGGCACAGTTATAACTGCTTCTGTAACCTCCTGACCAAGATAATCCTCAGCAGTTTTTTTCATTTTTTGAAGTATCATGGCAGATACTTCCTGTGGTGTATAAGCTCTTCCATCAATATCAATACGCACAGTATTATTGTCACCTTTAACTACTTTATAGCTCCAATGACCGGCTTCGGTTGTAACCTCATCCCACTTATGTCCCATAAAACGTTTTACACTCATTATTGTATTATGGGCATTTGTAATTGCCTGTCTTTTTGCAGGATCACCTACTTTTCTTTCACCATTTTTTAAAAATGCAACTATCGAAGGGGTAGTACGCCGTCCTTCATCATTTGCTATAACAACAGGTTCGTTACCTTCCATTACAGCAACACAACTGTTAGTTGTTCCCAGATCAATACCTATAATTTTTCCCATATTTTTTTATTTTTTGTGTTCAAAGATGTTAGTCAAGGTTTATGCCAAGGACTTATATGTGCAAATATGGCAGAATGAATAGTCTGAACCATGATTTTTAGGATTATGAGATTATGGGATTATTAGAAATTCTATAATTAGAAGTATTTGTGATGGCAATGGCAAATTGTAGTCTGGGACAAATAGCTTGGCTGCTATATTTTGTCACCTCGAATAAAGCCCTTTCTTATTTGATTTACACGTTTATCATTAATCCCCATTTTTTTAAGCTGGTCAACAAATTCGCAAAATTGTCTTTCAAATTTATTTTGAAGTTGTTTGTCGTCAATCCAAATCTCCCATAATGCGCCAGCGCCACCAAACATGTCCCTATTTATGACTTGCTTTTCAAAACTTTCCTTATCATGCCGCTCTGCTGCAAGTCTGATTTGTGAAAGCTGGTCAATATATACACCAAAACCAGCTTTGATTAGGGTGTCACCTAAAATATCTGTCAATGTTATCAGTCTTTCTACATTGTCACTTGAAAAGTCAATTGATTGCATTGTTTTTAAACTATGTTTTTGTATTTAATTTATAAGCTTAAGGTTCTTAAATTTCTGCAAGCTTTAAACTTGCGAAACTTTTTGAAACTAAGCAGCTAAATAAGATAGCAGCCAACTGGTTTATGGGCTGCTCCTAAATTCAGGATTTTCTTTTCTTTGCCTAAATGTAAAATGTTTCTGAGAAATGTAGCTGAAACTAACTATGAAAGCAGCGGCAAAAATTCTGGCAATGGTAGGATAAAAGTTCATGTACTCTATCAGTACTTTTAGAATGGAATAATTTAGTACCAGGTTAATGGCAACAATAAGCATGTACCTTATAAACTGCACTCTACCCCGTAAAAAGGAATTATTAAATACAATGTATTTAGATAGTAAGAAACCAACAGGAAAGCTAAACATAAATGCTATCCACAATGCGGCTGTATAAGGTTCAAATGCTATAAAGCGTAAATCAAGAATTTGCTCATTAAGAATAAAATGAAAGCTGATATAATACACTACAATATCCAATATCATATTGCTACTGCCGCACACAGCATACCTGAAGGTTTGACGTGGCATAAATCTTTTAAACGGGAGGTAAAAAAAATCTATGAATTGTGTGATCTTTTCTTTCAGAATATTTTTTTTGACTTCATCTAAATCCTCCCCAGGGAGAGGGCTTTGTCCTTCGAGTCCTGATAACTATCGGAAGGGATGAAGATATTTCAGAATGTATATCTCAGTGCCAGGCCTCCCCAGCTTGTATATCGGTCACCATAATAATCAGTTAACTGAATGGAGGGCTGATAGTCTAATGATAAATTTATGGGAGCATTATTAAGTTTATAATCTAACCCGATAACACCATCTATCCCTACAGAAGTAAACCCGTCGTGTTTATTGTTATACAAGGCAATGTGCACTCCGGGGCCTGCATACCATTTTAAACCTACAACTTCATTAATATTATTATGAAACTCATACAAGCCAGTTATCCTTACACCTTCATTATAAAAGTAACCTAAAAATTCTAATGCTTTTTTATCCGGAGATATAAAGTGTTTAAGCGTTACCGCTGTAGGAAGAAAAAATTTAAAGCCTAAAGCAGTTTTATAATTTGAAGAATTGAAAGAAGAGCTTTGCTGGGCACTTACTTTTAATATACCGCTTATAATAAATATAGCTAACAAGACAGGCATTTTTCTCATACATTAAATTTTAAGTTGAAGTAAATCTAAAGTAAAAATAGTGCCGGAGCCTGGCAGCCAATTGTAAAATTTAGTTATACATTTCCTGGTGTAAAGTTTTTATTCTTTCATCAGCCAGGTATTCATCATAGGTACAAAGCCTGTCTATCATACCTTTTGGAGTTAATTCGATGATCCTGTTTGCTACTGTTTGGGAAAACTGGTGATCATGTGTAGTAAATAAAACTATCCCCGGAAAGTTTATCATGCCATCATTAAATGCAGTTATACTTTCAAGATCAAGATGATTGGTTGGCTCATCAAGTATTACCACATTTGGGTTCTGAAGCATCATTCGGCTTATCATACATCGTACTTTTTCGCCGCCACTTAGTACGCTGGTTTTTTTCATTATTTCATCACCGCTAAATAACATTCTTCCCAGAAAGCCTCTTAAGAAATCCTCATCAACATCTGTAAAATGTGGTGGTACATATTGCCTTAACCAATCCATTAAAGTGAGGTTACCCGTAAAAAATTCCGAGTTATCGTTAGGTAGATAAGCTTTTGTAATAGTCGTGCCCCATTCAAACTTACCGGCTTCGGCAGGTATTTTATCGTTGATAATTTCAAAGAAAGTAGTTAGCGCTACTGGATCTTTGCCTACAAATGCAATCTTCTGCCCTTTTACAATGTCGAAAGAAATATTTGAGAGCAACGAACGGCCATCAATAATTTTAGATAATTTCTGAACATTTAAAATTTGATTTCCTGCATCTCTTTCGGGCTTGAATATTATACCAGGATATTTTCTGTTGCTTGGGGTTATATCTTCAAACACCAATTTGTCTAATGCCTTTTTGCGTGAGGTTGCCTGTTTTGATTTTGATGCATTTGCACTGAACCTGGCAATAAATTCAAGGAGATCTTTTTTCTTCTCCTCCATTTTTTTATTCTTATCTCCTGCC
>JBDSAQ010000472.1:0-7516 GCA_039922095.1 Ginsengibacter sp.
GTCTTACGCCGGCACCAGGTACAGCTAATAAAGCAGGATATTTACCTGCTTTTTTAGGAACGCAAAGAATACCGTACAATCGTGCATTACCCGGATAATTTGCCATGTTAACATGATAAACATTTACCTTTTCCGTACAACGCTCAGGCAGTAACGTGATCCTTGCATCTAAAGGTATTTTAGCCAGGTCATTTTTTGCATTGGTCCAAAAGTCACTAAAGTCTGCGGGGTTATCAACTGTTGGTTTTATATTTAACGGATCGAATCCAGCAGTCGCCATTTTCCTGTATTCTTTACCTTCCACTTTTGCCACCACTATGCATCTCAGAAAACCAGGTGTTTTCATTGTTCCTCCATCAACTGATAAAACTCCGCTGGAAAGATTAAGCGAATCTTTTATAGCAGGGTCCATTCTTTCAGGACCGATCTCATAACGGATGGCTGCATTTTTTAATAGATTGCCATACTGGTATACAGCAATAGAAAACTTTACCTTTTCTCCTGTTTTATATAACCAGTCCTGGTGGTCAGGTGCTACTATTACTTTTACGATCTGTTCAGTAGGTTGTGCAAAAACTTTACAGCATAATACTACTGCAAACAACGCAACATTGAATAACTGTTTTTTCATTATTTATTTTTTACCTTTTAAAAATATTTTTTATAATAAATTCCGGTCACCAATTTATCTTATTTTCCCCACATGCTTTTGATCCGTCGGTTTCCGTTTGGTCATTTACTTCAATAGCTAAGAAACAATTAAAATAATAATTTTTCTGATAAACAAGTTATCTGCAAAAATCATGTTTCAAAATACTGGATTTTGGTATTGCCGGAGTTCTGCAATGTGTTTATATTTGTGTGTTTCCTGCAGTAGTTGCTCAGCCCTATGAAATGTCTGAATCCATCTTCTAATAATCTGTTAAGCCCTGACAGTTTCCTGAATATCTTTTGAAAAGCATTGCTATCTATAGACCTGATCTTTACCTGATTTAAAGATCAGGATTGATGGGTTTATTTCAGAAAAATATCAACTCCTTTTGTAAAACTTTTTTTTGTATCCTGTTAACCCAGTTCTTATGTGATTCTGTTTTTATAGCTTTTTTGAGTAAAATTTATAAGGCAACAGAAGACAAATAAATAACTTATCATTTTAAAAGAGCAAGCCAATACAGTATAAATATGAAATACATTTTGGTTAGTATTTAATTATTTTTTATGAAACATATCGTACTATTACAATTGTTTATAATATTGTTTCAGGGAGGGAAAGGGCAAACAGGGATACCGGTACCACAAATGTCCGCCTCTGATAATCTGATAAAAAATTTTCTTTCTGCATATAATATACCAGGGGCGACTGTTGCTATTGCCAAAGATGGCAGGATTGTGTACATGCGGGCTTTTGGTTTTTCCGATATCAACAAAACAATACCTACCCAACCTTACAATATTTTTCGCATCGCAAGCCTGTCAAAACAAATCACTTCCATAGCAATAATGAAGATGATGCAGAACGGCCAGTTGTCAATGTCCTCAAAAGTATTCGGACCTGGTGGCATCTTACAAAACCACCCTGTTTTTTCTTCCGCTAATATTACTGATCCCCGTATTTACAATATCACTGTTCAAAATTTGCTGGAACATTCCGGCGGATGGAACAGGGATAATAATTGCAATCCAAACCCAACTACCCCATATCCCTATTTTCTTGGAGGCTGCGACCCGATTGCTTTTCCATTGAGAGTAGCTATGCTCACAGGCACAACCAACCCTGTTACTGAAAATGCACTGATAAAATTTTTATTGGAAAAAGGACTTGATTTTGCCCCGGGCACTGCGTATAATTATTCCAATATAGGCTATCTCATGCTTGGCTCGGTCATTGAACAGATTTCAGGATTATCTTATGAAACTTATGTTCGGGATTCTTTGCTTGCGCCACTGGGTATTTTTGATATGCATATAGGCAATAATCTCCTGAGTGAAAAACAGGAGAGAGAAGGCGAATATGTTGGTAACGGATATACTACGCTTTCCTGTTATAATACCGGCCAATACGTACCCTGGGAATATGGAGGTTTTAATTTAAATGCAATGGATGCACACGGGGGATGGATAGCATCTGCAAGAGATATGCTAAAACTACTGGCAGCAGTAGATGGTTTTGCTACCAAACCGGATATTCTGCTGCCAGCCACTATTACT
This sequence comes from Ginsengibacter sp., assembly GCA_039922095.1. Taxonomy (GTDB): domain Bacteria; phylum Bacteroidota; class Bacteroidia; order Chitinophagales; family Chitinophagaceae; genus Ginsengibacter. Next base: position 2,209 of record JBDSAQ010000472.1, read on the forward strand.
ACCATGGTTACACCATCGTTCACTAATTCATATTATGCAAAAGGCTGGTCGGTAAATCCTTATAATAATTGGTGGCACACTGGCGCTTTAGATGGCACAGCCAGCGAACTGGTGCGGACCAGTGGTGGATTTACATGGATAATTATTTTGAATAAACGTAATCTCACCAATGGCAACTTCTGGAGTGATCTCGATAACCTGGGATGGAACTGCCTTTCATCTACCAGCACATACCCCGCTTTTGATTTAATGACTTCTCCAACAGTAAATGCTTCCGGCATTACTCTTTCCAATCTTTCTACAACTTCGGTTACGGTTAGCTGGGCTAATGGGAATGGCGGCAGCCGACTATTGGTTGTAAGACCTGATACACTTATCAATGCATTTCCGCTGGATGGAATCGATTATACAGCCAACCAGGATTTTGGTTCAGGAACATTATTAGGCACCAATAATTATGTAGCATACAATGGTACGGGCAATAGTATAACAGTTACGGGGCTAACCCCTGGCAAAATCTATTATTTCCGCATAATGGAATATAACAAAAACAGTGTTACTGGTAATAATGCCTTATACCTGCTTGGTAGTAATCCTGTTGCTAACATAAAAACAGGCCTTAGTTACTCATTTACCGGCACTGGTAATTGGAACAATTCCGTTAACTGGATAAATAGCTTAATGCCGCCAGTTATTTTGCCTGTCGGATCTAAAATCATTATAGATCCACCGATAGGTGGCGAATGTATATTAAATACTGGTCTTACAGTTTCTCCTGGTGCATCATTAACTGTTCAGGCTGGTAAAAAATTCCGGGTACCGGGAAATCTTACCATACAATAATGGTTAATTGCTGGAAAAATATAGTTCGATAAACAAAAAGAAAACTAAACAGTAAAAATTTTTAAGTAAACAAATTATGACAAGCCTTATGTGTACAACTACTAAAATTTTGATCTTGTGGTGATACAGTGATATTTTTATATTTGTGTTCTGCTATAGTTGTATTATTCTATGAAATGCCTTCAATGTTTTCTAATAGTCTATTTTTACTTCTTGTTTATCCATTTAAATATCTTTTGAAAGCAGCGCTATTTAAGTCCTGTTCTTTATCTGACCTAACACCTAAGATTGACATGGCTTTAGTTTTCAAAAAAATATCAACTCTACTTTCTGAACTCTTTTTTGTATGCCTCTTGCTCACGGCCGGGTTTACAAGGGTGAGTGCCCAGGCGCCCGCTAATAATAATTGTGCTAATGCGATCAATATTGCCATTCCTAACGGGGGTTTCGGGCTGGGTAATTTTATTTCTGCATCAACCAACCTTACCAATGCAACCGTGCAACCAGGGGAAACATTTGCTCCTGCTATTTTTGTTGCAGGGCTTGATAAAAAATCAGTCTGGTACAAGTTCAGCATACCTACTATAAGAGCAGTACGGGTTACACTTACACAGCCGGGGATTACTATTACAGCAGGTGATGCAGGTTTTGCCGTTTATAAAGCTGATACCTGCCTCCCGGGCAATGCTAATATAAGTACCAAGCTTACACCGATTGTAACTTTTGGAAACACCTATCACCCCTGTGTGCCAAGCGGAGAGTATCTTATACAGGTGTCATCTAAAGTTGCGGCTAATGGCCCTATAGTTATTCAATTAGAAATATCTGATCAAACAGGTGCTGCTTACGACCATCCTAACCAGGCTTATGCATTTGATACGATTAGATATTATGCACAAAAAATTGACTTTAATACAGAATGTCAATCCATTGAAGATGCTGCTGAAGTTTGTGATGCATTTGTAAATAAAACAGATTATAATAAAACTGCCTGGTTAACCTTTACCACACCCGCTTATTTTGATTACATAATTGTTCAATTATCTGGTACCGGAGCAAGCACCTATTTTCCTTCAAATAATAATAATTCCGGCATCTACAGAAAATTTGGTTACACATTATACAAAGGCAATGCTGTAAATACTCCCCTTGCTTCCCTGCAGGTTGTTGATGGTTGTGATTCTTTACAATCGAATGGCTATTATGCAGACTATAAAGTATATAAATGCAACGACCTTCAAACCAAAACTACCTATAGCATTCAAATCTTTATTGATAAAAATTTTGCAGATGATATACGTATGGGGATTTTAGTGGGCGGACGAAGCCCTACCAATGCGCCGAAACCGACCTTGGCTACGGTACCGGCACCTAATGCAATAGGAGTGTTACCGGCATCGCCTTCAGGCACATTATCGTACTTTACAGATGTGTGGGGATGCAACAGCAGGCACAGTAATTATTCCTGCAGCCCGGCCATGCCTGACTCTGGCATTTTATACAATGGAGGCAAATATAATCTCAGTAGTTTTTTCACTTTTACATTAAACACCACATCTGCCATTTCTTTTAATGGCTATGTTACCCAATGCGGCACCCAGCCTTTAGTAAGGGTATTTAAACAAGGCGTTACCAATAATTGTACAGCTCTTGATACTGCAAACATAATCGGTGTATTCAATAACTATGGCACTATTGATTGCCTGCCACCCGGTAATTATACCGTACAGGTTTCCGGGCAGGATTATACCCAGTATTATGGATATTTCCATTATAATACACCTTTGTATAATTCTGAACAATGCCTGAATAATAACCTGGGCACCAGTTTCAGGCTCGATATGACTGTATATACCAGGAAGGCCGCCAATAAATATTCATTGAATGTTACCGGAGCATTTGATACCATCAACAGGGTGGGAAGTGTAATGCAACCTTTGGTTAATGGCATCCCCTACCCATCAGTATCTGATACAATGGGGTGCCAGAATACTTTGCGCCCTGCAGATACTACATGCAGCCCGGTAAACAACAAAGTGATTTACAGAGAATTTAAAGTAACTGACAGCGGCACTGTGGATTTTGCAAATTTGAGTAATGTTTATTATTCGGCATGGAGATATAGATTGTACAGTGGTGATGCTAATGCGCTGGCTTCTGCTCAAAATGTATTTGCATTCCCTGATAAGATAACAGGCTTAATACCTAAAACCGAATGTTTTGACTGGAATACTAATTGCACCAACAAAACTGCCTGTATTATACCCGGAACTTACACCTTTACTACTATGGGAGGTGATGCTGATGTAGGAAGGGTAGATCACCCTACGCTTACTTTTGTAAAAACCCGGACTAAACACAAAAGTCCGTTGGCCGCACAAGACCTTGGTAGTATAATGGATACTCTGGGTGTTAGCGGAGGCACAATAAAAACAGATAATGATGTATGGAGTTGTGAAGATAATGCCGTTACCATTAATAGTTATGAGCCTGTCTCTATCGGGGGCAAACCTGCTACCAAAGCCATTTACCGGCAGTTCTATTTAAAAGAACCGGCATTGGTGCAAATTCAAAATACTAACTATTACTATTGTTACAATTTTGCTTATGGCGTTAAAACTTTATTTTACGGAAAAGCTACTGATGGCCTGGCGGGATTATCCCCGGTTGGTGGGCAATGGAGTGCTTTCCCCTACTCAGCTGGCACTACTGCAGGTTGCAATTTATTACCTGCCGGCTGGTACACTGTTGTATCTTATGGCCAGGGGCCAACTTACGACAGTACATTCAGAAGCCTGAATTTAGACGGCAGGTACAACAGCTATGTTTCTTACAATGAAGATTATAATATTACTATCACCCCAACCTGTCCGGGACCGAAATACAACAGGCCATATAAGGCATCCCGGAATACAGTAACAAACCAACCTCATTTAATACAATGGTTCAACCAGGTTATCAGTACCCCTGCTTATCCTAAAACTGATACAACGTATATTTTACCAACAGAATATTTTAATTGTACAGTGGATACTCCATTTACAAGTCATCCAATAAACACCTGTGAGGCTAACGCAAACAGGGTTGCATATTATGTATTTAAAACAACACAGGTATCATTTATCCAGGTAAATACAGGGGGTTATTATGCGGCAGTGTATGATAAAGATGTCACTGAAGATTCATTACAATTTCCTTCTTTAAAACCTATACAGGTTTGTAATAATAGCGCAGGATATATCCAGTTTTGCTTTTTTCAGCCCGGCACTTATACACTGGTTATTTTTGCGAAAGATGCTAATATATGCCAGTCTGTAACGCCATCTATTTATATTGACCAGATAGGTTACTCCCGTTTTGATTATGCAAAAAATGCCTATGACTTTGGCATAGTACCCCCGGACTCTGCGTATCACTATGGTAAAACAGGAGATATAAATCCACTGAACAGTGGCAGGAAACCGAGTAACGATTTTTTCTATTGCACTACAGGAGCAACTGATAGTGACCCAACAGATCCTGTTTGTTATACAACTATAAATCCCAACGTATATAATAATGGCCCTAACAAAGCGCTATATGATTCTGCATTTCCTCCAAACAATAATGTAGCAAGAAGAAACCTGTGGTATACATTTGTTGTGGATCAGCCCGGGACTGTAAAAGTGAGGGTGGAAAGCAAAACGCTAAAAAGGGAATATCAGCAAAAGTTCTCTGTGTATCAAAGTAATGCAGATGGCACTTTGCCTTTCAGCACTTTGCTAAGTACCGGTGAGGTAGATTCAACTGTTACACAGGGGTTACGCCTCATAGCAACCAATCAGCAATTCTATTATTACTGTGCCAACCTTTATGATAATGTATCCTTTTACAGGGATCCCTGCACTGCTATTCCTAACAGGTATTACGTGCTCGTTGAAAATGTAAATTCTGAGCCATATGAGGCAGGAGGCACACTGCCTAACACACAAACGGAAGTTTCGGTTTTGGTAGATTCAGTTAACCTGGTACTGCCTAAGCATGATCATTATTACCAGGCCGGAGATATTGGGATAGTTGGTGTTGGTACATTCCCCGGTGATGTTGATAATTATTCCTGTGCTACAAAAGATGCGACAGATCCACTTTATTATTACAACAGTGGCTCAAACTGCATAAAAACCTTGTGGTATAAATTTACTCCAACAGTAACAGGTAATGTAAGATACAGGATGAAGGCGAACGGAATTTATAAGTATGATTATTACAACATACAATTATTCAGGCAGGTAGTTGCTGGTGACTCTACAACCAATGGACTTAAAGTACAGGCTTATACAGCAGTGTATGATTATCCTGCAGCCGCTTATTGGGCAGAAACTTGTGTATCACCTGGCACATATTATATCTTGCTTACTGGTTGCGACCAGTTAAATGAATTCGTTTATCCTGAAATACAATTAATAGAAGCAGTTGGAGATTTTTG
>JBDSAQ010000473.1:0-10286 GCA_039922095.1 Ginsengibacter sp.
CTGCATAATCGCCGCAATGCGAAATAGAAAAATGATACTTTTCATTGGCCAGAAACGGTTTTCTTGTACCGGCAATTTCAATTAAGTGATAAGGAAAGCCGGGGCAAAGCTCCTGTAGCAAATAACGCCCTGCAAGGTGTTGAAGGCGTTTATGCCAATGAGTGACTATGCCTGGTAACGGTACTTTATTTAGAAAGAAATCCTCAGTTTCCACAATATGCCAAATACTTATTTTTGTTGCATCGTTAATAGTATGTTGATAAAACAAAGGCATATTATCAATTAAGATTTTAGATTGCACCCTGCCGACTGAAGTTATTCAGGCGGGGATGTAAGATTAATTACTTAACCATAAAAATAACACAACAAATAAAATGATCCTGTCAGACACTCGTATTCTTGAAGAAATAGAAAAGAAAACAATATTGATACAACCATATAAACGGGAATTCCTGGGAAGTAACAGTTATGATGTTCATCTTTCAAAACATTTAGCCACCTACAAAGACCGTACCCTTGATGCTAAAAAACATAATGAAATAAACCATTTTGAAATACCTGAAGAAGGATACGAGTTGCAACCCGGCGAATTATATCTCGGCGTTACGGAAGAGTATACTGAAACACATACCCATGTTCCTTTTTTAGAAGGAAAATCCTCTACAGGCCGCCTTGGCATTGACATACATGCAACCGCAGGCAAAGGCGATGTAGGTTTTTGTGGTAACTGGACGTTAGAAATTTCGTGTAAAATCCCGGTAAGAATTTATCGTGGAATGCCGATAGGCCAACTGATATATTTCCCCGTAGAAGGCGAAGTGTTTGAAAAGTATAATCAAAAACTTAGCGCCAAATACAGTGGCCAGCCTAACCGCCCGGTTGAGAGTATGATGTGGAAGAATGAGTTTTGAGGACCAAAATTGTATACTTTTTAAAAAAATTAAGGAGGGCAAAATGGACATAGTAACAACTATGGGGTTAAATATCAAGTAGAATTTATTAGCGTTATACTCAAAGAATTGTATCATGTTATAACGACAATTTACGATTATGCGCAATCAAAGACAACGAATGACTGAAGAGGAAATAAACGAATATCATAAAACGGTTGACGAAAACATAAGAAAGTATGGTTATCACATGACCTTTGTTTTCGATAAGGAAACTCCTTCATTTTGATATTCAACTGGTCTTTGTAGCTCATTTGATATACCGGAAATATTTATTTCAGCTCTGCCCCAGAACCTATCATTTGAACTAATTAACAATTATGTAGAATTGTTTAAATACAATAAAAAAATTCCTCTAAATATCAAACTGAATAATCTCACTGATAGGTTTCCCGTTTACTTAATTGAAGTACCTACCCCTAATATAGAGAAATATGTTCTTTCAAGTTTAAGATTTTATCAAAAACAAGACTTTAAATACGTACAATTGATTTATCCTGATACTGAAAGTCATTTTCCAAAAGATGAGGGGTACAATTACGACCAGGAGATATTCGGTACGTTTTAGTCGCAGCGAGTCGCTCGAAGAGGGCTCGGCATCCAATGTTGAGTATTTTTAAATTTTGTAAGTAGTTGTAGCGTTGCATAAATATCGATGTGCTTATGATTTATCATATATCTTATCTCCTAAAAACAGCAAGTCATTTAAAAACCAATAATCAGGATTGTTCTCTTAGTCGCAGCCGAGTCTCTCGAAGAGGACTCGGCGTCCAATGGTGAGTATTTTTAAATTTCGGAAGTAGTTGTAGCATTGCTGACTCCACTCCGGGAAACTCACCTTAGACACAAGAGTATGATGAGGAAGAATGGGTTTTGAGAATCAAACCATAACTAAGAGATGTGGAATCTTAATCTTCTAAAAACAGCGAGTCATTTAAAGCCAAATAGCCAGGATTATTTTCTCTATAAATGCTGAGCAATTGCTGAATAGCGTTCCTACCATTCATTCCCAAATCAAGTGAATAAGCATTAACATATAAATCAATATGCTTGCGCATAACACTTTCCTCCATTTCCATTGAATTTATCTTTACATAATCAGCCAATGCAGGGTAATTGCCAAATGCGTATTGTATACTTTGTTTTATAAGATCATCAATTTTGATCAGTAGATTTTTATCAAGGTGTCTTTTACCAACAATACCTCCCAGAGGGATTGGCAACCCGGTTTTATTTTCCCAAAATTTTCCAAGATCAATTATTTTTTGCAACCCCTTATCAGCATAAGTAAACCTGTTCTCATGAATTATTACACCAACTGTATTAGCTGAAGATTTATCTAAAACATAATCTTCTATTTCATTATACCTTAAAAATATTTTATTTTTTGCCTGGGGAAAAGCAAGGGAAAACAACATATGTGCAGTAGTATTTTCGCCGGGTATTGCAATTGCAGATTGGTCAATATCTTTTAAGGCAATATTATCTTTTGCAATTACCAGTGGCCCTACACCTGTGCCCAATGCACTGCCACTATTTAAAATAATATAATCTTTTATAACCAAAGGCCATACGCCAAAACTAAGCTTTGTAATATCAAGAGTATTGTCTAAGGCGAGCCTGTTAAGGGTTTCCACATCTTCCAATAATATATTGAAGCTTATTCCCTGTGTATCAATTTTATTATTAACAAGTGCATCAAAAATAAAAGTATCGTTAGGGCAGGGGGAAAACCCAAGTGTTAGCTGCATCCTTAGTAAAGTGTTTTTACAAGTTTTATTAATTCAATATTTAAATTTTTTAAGGCCTCTTTCATCTTCCATTTTTTTCTGTCACGTTCCCCCACCCTGTTTGAAATACTGCGCATTTGCAAAAAAGGAATATTGTTTTGCAAACAGGCATAGTGTAAGGCAGCGCCTTCCATGCTTTCAATATCAGCATCAAAAACTTTTTGGAATTGAAGAGTTTGCTTTTTTCGATCACTTAGTTTGTTTACGGTAACTGCACTTACAACTTGTAAATGTGTTGTTTGTAAAATTTCGTTTTGGTTTACCAGCCAGCCTTTTGAAAATGGAAATTTGTTTCCATCACCAAACCCAAGTTGAAAAATAGTTTTAAATACACCATTTGCCTCAGCACCAACATCAGCAAAAGCATCCTGCTTTACTAAAACTACTTCTCCTTTTTTTAATTTTTTTGAAAACGCACCACCGATGCCGGCCTGTATTACAAGATCATAAGTATCCTGTAATATTTTTTTTGTTAGATGATACATCGTTTCCGGCGTGCCGACTCCGCATATCAATATCTCAACATTTTTATTATTCTTTATAAAATGGTCTATCTCAAATGTAGTGGCAGCAATCAATAATATCCGCATACTGCAAATTTCGCAATTTGAAATTACATTATAGTTTTCAGCACATACCTTTGAACAAAAAACAAGAAAACATAGATGGTATACCTTACAAGAGTTGAACATTTTAATGCTGCTCACAGGCTTTATAACCCAGCCTGGAGCCATGAGCAAAATGAAAGTGTGTTTGGGAAATGCGCTAATGAAAACTGGCATGGACATAATTATGATCTTCATGTCACCATAAAAGGTACTCCTGATAAAGACACAGGATTTTTATTTGATGCAAAAAAAATCGGGTTATTGATAAAAGAATTTATACTGGATAAACTTGATCATAAAAACCTAAATGCTGATGTAGATTTTTTAAAAGGTAAAATGTGTTCTACTGAAATTGTAGCGATTGAGATATGGCAGCAGTTAAAGCCGCATTTACCGCAAAGTGTACAATTGCATTGCATTAAATTATATGAAACACCAAGAATTTATGTTGAGTATTTTGGTGACTGAATTTCTTATGCTTTATCTTTATCAACATTAATTAATACATGGATAAAAGAGTAACGATTTTTAGAAAAGAACATTTTAATGCTGCTCACCGGCTTTATAATAAAACATGGAGCAACGAAAAAAATGATTCAGTATTTGGTAAATGTAATAATGCAAACTATCATGGCCACAACTACGATCTGGTTGTAAAAGTTACCGGTGAACCAGACCCGGAAACCGGATATGTTATTGATCTGAAAATGCTCAGTGATTTAATTCAGGAAAATGTATTGATAAAATTTGATCATAAAAATCTTAATCTTGACACAACAGAATTTAGAGAGCTTAACCCTACTGCAGAAAATATTGCTATTGTTATTTATAATATTATGAGAGAAAAGATTGATCCAAAACTTGATCTGCAAATACGCCTTTATGAAACCGAGAGAAATTTTGTAGAGTACCCCGTTGGTTGAAATAATTTTAAAAAATTTAAAACATGTCATATAAAAAAACGGAAGAATATTGCGAAGAAGAAATTGAAGGGCTGATGAAGCACTACCGTGAAGTGATTACTTTATTAGGAGAAGACCCCGACCGTGAAGGCTTAAAAAAAACACCGGAACGTATAGCTAAGGCAATGCAGTATATAGTACATGGCAATAAGCTTGATGCAAAAGCAATTTTAAATTCTGCCAAGTTTCATGAGGAAATGAGCCAGATGATAATTGTTAAGGATATTGAGCTTTATAGCATGTGCGAACATCATATGTTGCCATTTTTTGGGAAAGCCCATATTGCATATGTGCCAAACGGATGGATTACAGGGTTAAGTAAAATCGCAAGAGTTGTGGATGTATACTCCCGCAGGTTGCAGGTGCAGGAAAGACTTACCACTCAAATTTTAAATGCCATCCAGGAAACTTTAAATCCGTTAGGTGCCGCGGTAGTTATTGAAGCTTCGCATTTATGTATGATGATGAGAGGTGTTCAAAAACAAAATTCTGTAACTACTACTTCAGCATTTTCAGGGGAGTTTGAAAAGAATGAAACAAGAAGTGAATTTTTAAAGCTGATAAGTTCAAAACTTCATTGATTTATTAGATAAAAAAATGAACAACCATGCATATATCTTTCCCGGACAGGGATCACAGTTTAGTGGCATGGGGAAAAAATTATACGATAACGATCAGGTTGCCAAAGACCTTTTTGAAACAGCAAATGAAATGCTTGGCTTTAGAATTTCGGATATAATGTTTACAGGGACAGATGAAGAACTTAAGCAAACCAATGTAACGCAACCTGCCATCTTTTTACATTCAGTTATTTTATTTAAAACTCTCAATAGTCCCCGGCCGGATATGGTTGCCGGGCATTCCTTAGGAGAATTTTCAGCACTGGTTGCAAATAACACTTTAACTTTTGAGGATGCCTTGAATCTTGTTTACGTAAGAGCAAAAGCTATGCAGCTTGCCTGTGAAATAAATCCTTCGTCAATGGCTGCCATACTTGCTTTGGAAGATATAAAAGTTGAAGAAATATGTTCTTCAATTTTGGATGAGATTGTAGTTGTTGCAAATTATAATTGCCCCGGCCAGGTGGTAATCTCGGGAAGCAAACACGGTGTTGAAAAAGCATGTGAGCTTTTGAAAGCGGCCGGCGCAAAACGGGCTTTGATATTACCTGTTGGCGGCGCATTTCATTCACCATTAATGCAACCTGCAAAAGAAGAGTTAACAAAAGCTATTGAAACTACAAGATTTAATACTCCCTCATGCGCTGTTTACCAAAATGTAGTTGCCAATGCAGTTACAAATCCTCTTGAAATAAAAATTAATTTAATTCACCAGCTTACAGGTTCAGTTAAATGGACACAATCTGTATTGGCTATGATTGCCGGTGGCGCTGATACATTTACAGAAGTTGGCCCTGGCAAAGTTTTACAGGGCCTGGTACAAAAAATAGATAAAGAAGTAGTTGTTAATGGTATCAATTGAATAAGAAAAAATACCCTGCTCCATTCTCATAAAAGGATAATCTTCCCTAGCCTCCAAAAAATTAACTGAAAATTTCCGGCATTAATATTGTTTAAAAAAAAGTTATAAAAGCCTGATGAGAATTATTTTTTTCAGAACGTTTATGGTGCCCGCTTTAAGTATCACTTTCTAACTCCATATATATCCATTTTTATTTTGCCCGTTTCAAACGGGCTTTTTGTTTTATAAAATATTTGTACTTTGAGATACAATTATTTTTATGCAGAACATGCCAATTGAAAATTTATTTTTTATAGATATTGAGACAGTTTCTGAATCAAAAAATTTTGATGATTTAAATACTGAATGGAAAGAACTGTGGAGTGAAAAGATTAAAAAAGCGCTTCCTGAAAACATTACTGCTGAAGAATACTATCCTTTACGGGCAGGCATTATGGCGGAATTTGCCAAAGTGGTTTGTATAAGTTTTGGATATTTTAGAACTGAGAATAATGTATTACAGTTGAGGATAAAATCCTTTTATTCAGAAAATGAAAAAGACATACTTGAGAACTTTATTAAAACCCTTTACCAGTTACATGCTATAAACAATAAGTGGTGCTTAACCGGCCACAACATTAAGGAATTTGACATCCCTTTTTTATGTAGACGTATGATTATAAATAATCTTACAGTACCTCCTTTTATGGATTTTCAAAATATGAAGCCGTGGGAAACTCCGGTAACCGATACTTTGCATCTGTGGCGCTTTGGTGATTATAAGCATTATACTTCTTTAAAGTTGCTGGCTGCAACCCTGGGTGTTCCTTCCTCTAAAGATGATATTGACGGAAGTATGGTTGGCCATGTTTATTGGGAAGAAAAAAACCTGGAGCGCATAGCAATTTATTGCCAGAAAGATGTAATAACCGTAGCAAATGTGATACTGCGTTTTAAAAATTTACCTGTTTTAAATGAAGAGCAAATAGTTTTTGTTTCATGAATATTTCAATTTCATTTATCTTACAAGTATCAGGTAAAAATATCATCAGCAAATATTAATCTTTATGCTACATCTAACATGTATTCGGTTGATAAAAAATGTAATGATCCCTTTCATTTCTATTGTAATATTCAGCGCATGCGACAGAACCTCATCCCCCGAGGGAAGGATGTCAATAAAAATGGAAAGTGTTCAAAAGGAAATGATTGATAGCTTAAAGCAACAAAACAAAGCCATACTTGATAGCCTGGGTAAGATTCGTGAAGAATTAAAAGAGATGAGGCAAGCAAAGAAATGATCTTAGAAAAGAACATACTGAAGCAACCAACTAATACATTTACAACTATCCTTTATGCCAACCGAAGCTTCTGATTCAATAGAGGTATGTAAAGCCTGCGGCTTTTCAGGGATCGGAAATTATTGCAATCATTGTGGCCAGGTTTATCACATTAAGCGAATCACTTTCTCAACTCTTCTTCATGACATATTCCATTTCTTTACTCACTTAGACAAAGGTTTTGGTTATACCGTTAAGATGTTAATTATTGCCCCCGGCCATATGCAAAGGGAATACATTGAAGGGGAGCGAAGCAAGCATCAGAAACCTTTTTCAATGTTTTTTATTTGTGCTACAATAGCCGCTGTAAGCCGTTACTGGATATACCAGGCTTTAATTAAATACTATCATTCAGGTAATATTTCCGAAGTAAACTTCTTTCATGAGTACATGGTAATATTTCAAACTGCCTTTTTGCCTCTGCATGGCTTAGTTGTATTTCTTTTATTTAATAAGTCGGGATATAATTATGCGGAAATTGGTGTATTAGTATTATATTCTATATCATTTTTCTTTTTGATTGCAACATTAGTTGCACTGTTTAAATTTTTTTGGCCTCATTTAGATACTGCATATATTGAGTTGCCTGTTTTGCTGATCTATAACGCGATAAGTTTTATAAATTTCTTTCATAAACAGCCCCCCTGGATCGTTGCTCTTAAAAGCACTATTTTCATTTTAGGAATATTTCTTCTGATACAGGTAACTGAGGATTTTATAATTCAATTAATTTCCTAATCTTAGTAAGATGACCTTCTACATTCTATCGGGCATTGATATTCCCAGTAACTGCATACCACTTCCTAAAACATTTGCCGTCATGTCAGCAATAGATAAACGCAAATTTTTTTTCAGCTCGTTTTCAGCATTAACTATTGAATGCTCAGTATAAAATGAATTAAATATTTTGGCAAGATGAAAAACATAATTGGCAATTACAGAAGGATTAAGTTCATCTCTTGCCTGGGCTATTGCAGCGGAGAATTGTTCAAGTTTAAGAATGAGTTGTTTTTCAAGAGGAAGTAGTTGGTGGATAGTTGATGGTGGATAGTTATTAGTTGTTTGTTGTTCGCTGGCAACTGCCAACTGCAAACTGCCAACTTTCTTTAATACAGATTGTATCCTGGCAAAAGTATATTGTACAAATGGCCCGGTAAACCCATGAAAGTCTATACTCTCTTCAGGATTAAATACCATTCGCTTTTTTGGATCAACCCTAAGTAAATAAAATTTCATTGCACCGAGGCCGAGAGTTTCATATAACTTCTGCAATTCCTCTTCATGAAAATCTTTTACTTTTCCTAATTCTTCTGTATGTCTTTTTGCTGTTAAGATCATTTCGTCAATAAGGTCATCAGCGTCAACTACAGTACCCTCCCGGCTTTTCATTTTACCAGTAGGCAGTTCAACCATACCATAACTTAAATGATAAATTCCATCTGCAAAAGGCATCCCCAGTTTTTTACATATTACTTGCAGCACTTTCAAATGATAATTCTGCTCATCCCCTACTACATATATACTTTGGTCTGGCCCGTACTGCTCATATTTCTGCTTTGCCAAACCAATATCTGAGGTTATATAAACTGATGTACCGTCTCCTCTAAGCACTAATTTTTCATCAAGACCATTTTCAGTAAGATCTATCCAAATACTTTCATCGTCTTTCTTATATAAAATCCCTTTATCCAAACCTTCATAAACAAAATCTTTCCCTAACAGGTACGTTTCACTCTCGTAATACGTTTTATCAAAATCACTTCCTATGCGCTTGTAGGTGATTTCAAATCCTTCATATACCCAGGCATTCATTTTCTTCCAAAGTTGTTTTACTTCTGCATCATTATTCTCCCAGTCAACAAGCATTTGCTGGGTTTCTTTCATTAAAGGAGCCTCTTTCTCCGCTTCATCTTTCGTTCTCCCGGTTTGTATTAATTCTTCAACCTGTTTTTTATATTCATTATTAAACTTAACATAATAATCTCCGACAAAATGATCGCCTTTCATATTTGTAGATTGAGGTGTGGCACCATTTGCAAACAATTGCCACGCTAACATACTTTTACAAATATGAATACCACGGTCATTTACAATGCAGGTTTTTATAACCTCGTAACCATTAGCTTTTAAAATTTCTGCAATGCTCCAGCCAATAAAATTGTTTCTTAAATGCCCAAGGTGTAAAGGCTTATTTGTATTAGGAGAAGAATATTCTACCATTATTTTCTTTCCATTAGGCTGTTGCTTTCCGAAAGATTTATGGTTATGGTTTTTTTGAAGAAAGGCTGTTAAATATTCATCTGTTACACTGATATTTAAAAATCCTTTTATTACATTAAATCCATAAAATATTGAACCATTATTTTCAATAATATGCTTACCCAATTCGCTGCCTAAAACATCAGGGGATTTTTTTAAGTTCTTAATAAGTGAAAATAAAATCACTGTATAATCACCTTCAAACTCAGGGTTAGTTTCGCTAACCTGAAAATCTTTGGGAGTAAATGATTGCCCATATATGGCAAGGCTTTCAAGCACCGCATTCTTCAAAATTTCGATTATCGTCATTGGTAATTATCGGGCAGCAAAAATACTGCACTTAGTCAATAAAGCGGGGTGGATTTAGAAGATATTAGATGAAGACATCAATTTTTAATCGCTGCTTTTTATTTTATCAGCCAAAATTGTGTAATCAAAATATGGTTTACATTATATAGAGAGAGCCATCTATTGAGGTGCAACATAAGTTTCTTTTTGAAAACCAAACACGAACAACAATTGTAAGAGCATTTTTCTTACATAATGTATTGAACCTCTCGTAGAGAATATAATAGAATAATATTGAAAGGCATATTATATCCAATCTTTGCGAGCCAATCCCCATATTCCTGAAAGGCAGCTATAGAACTTTTATAAATTTTTTATTAATTATAAATGTATCATTTGATATCCTCATAATATACATACCAGGAGCTAATAAAGAAATATCTACTTTAATTTTATTATTGGATAGAACTATAGGAATATTTTTTAAAAGAGCTCCCGACAAATCCAATATAGATAAAGTTGCTTTCTGAGAGGCCGGTATCCTCTCTAAATTGATTTGAATGAAATTAGTTGCCGGATTAGGAGACAGTTCAAAATCTATAACTTCAGAAGACTGAGGGGTATAACT
>JBDSAQ010000474.1:0-9992 GCA_039922095.1 Ginsengibacter sp.
GATTTCAAAAGTTAAAAATCCTTACCAAGGCAGAGTTTGAAAAGATGTTTTCTTAAAACTTGTGTAACTGATTATCCGCAAACATTATTCAAACTCAAAAAGTTCTTTAATCGGCACTTTAAGTTCATTTGCAATTTGAAGGAGATAAAATACTGAGGGATTAATCCGGCCTTTTTCCAGGCGGTTAAGGCTTTGGCGGTCCTTATCGCTTTTAAGGGCAAGCTCAGTTTGGCTCATACCGGCTTGCTCCCGCAGGCGAGCTATGTTTTTACCCAGCTTTTTAAGAAAAACCTCTTTGGTCATTCAGCCTTATTAAGGCTTGCAAGGTTGGGGTATTTGAAAAATTTATTGTAAACGTATCGGTTTACTAAATTATTCTTTAAATTTAATTTGCAGAACTGTTCAGATTAAAAAAATCTGTGTACATTAGGACTTCCTCCCGAAAAATTTACTATATCCTTTGCAAAGCTTAAAGTTTCTATAGCACCTCGTACCGCTTATTGTTACATATACTGACCTTAATACCTTACTTAAATAAATTTGTTATGAAGCATTTTCTTTTTTTAACTATGGCTTTGATACCTGTAACTATTATTGCGCAAGCACCACAGTTTGCAGTGGTAAGGCCTAAATTCCAAATTATACTATATCTTAGTACAAGCCGGTAAGATTGAAAGGCTATACAATCTAAAGCCTTCAAAAGCCCTGACTTCCCTCTCAATATCACAAAGAACAATAGTAAAATATTCACAGTGCTACCTAAATTTCTGACATGCGAAACCTAACTCTTGCCGACTTTGCTCCTGGACTAGGAACTTACAATCTAACACAAGTAGAAGGAGGAAAATGCCGAGGCTACTTTTTAGATCATTAATGGGTTTTACCCATTGCAAAAATATTTTAAAGTAATTTTTATTTTTCTCTTAAATTCTATTTATATGAAATTTAATTTGACTCTACTTAGTTTATTCTTTGCTTTTTCAGTTACATCTCAAACTCCAATTACGGCTGTAGATACCACATCCTCTGTAGCTTCTTACGACTCTACATATACAGGGGGAGCCAATACTTATAATTGGGGTGTAAGTCCATACAATACTGTATTATACTTAGATGGATTTAGTGCTGGTGGTAAGAGTTATATTTATTCAACTGCTATAACAGGTAATGTAAAATTGCGGAGAGTAAATAATGCAAATATCTCAGGAAACTATACAATAGAATGGGCGGAGGCTGTCACTGTGGGCGCAAACACTTTTAATTTGTTTCCGGAATATCAAAGCCATCTGGATACTTTTTTAACTAACCATGTTTATAATAAAGGCACAGATAATTTATTTGACAATATAACTACCAATAGAAATAATATCGAACGGCTGGATTGGTTAGCCACCTCTGCTTACTCAACACCAACACCAGTTAGTAGCGGGTTTGCGGTTTTTGATAAAGGTAATCCGGGCACTCATGATCCGTTTTGTATAGCAGCCATTACTTCTGTTGATGTGGCCGGGGATCCGCTTACTTACGGCCCTATAGTACGTGTTGGCAGGGAGGATTACGGTGATCCTGGCCCATTTCTAACTTACCGGGTACTAAAGGCGACTTATCCGTCAAAACTATTGATTACAGGGGCAAGCATTTCTCAAAACCGAGGAGGAGTTTTTATCTCACTGAAAGATCTTGGTGTAACGGCTAATACACCAATCTACGGCTATTCTCTTTTTTCAAACGATCTACCGGGAACCGCAACCTCCGCTGACCTATTAGACGTGACTAATTCTACTTTTTTTCCCCTTGGTACTGGGGCCCAGGGCGGACTGGACCTTATTGCTATAACTGGCCTCAATACAGACAATTCAGTACTTCCTGTTAGCTTAACTCTTTCTAAAGGCATTATACTTGCGGGGCAAACAATGATCATCCAGGGCAACATGTTTACCCCAAATGGGATTGTAACACTTAATTTTTCCGGTGCCGGAGGTTTGTACAGTACCAATATAACTGCCAATGCACAAGGTACATTCTCCTATACCTATAATATTCCGGCAAATGCTCAAGATGGAGATGCAACTGTAAAAGCTTATAATACTATCACTAATGCTTATTCAACTCAACGCAGCTTTCAAATACAACTTACATCTGCAAACACACCTGTCAGCCACTTGTCTATAATATCTCCGCAAAAAAGCGCTTTATATTCTGCAGGGCAACAAATATATTTTACATGGGGAGATAAGTTGCAGAGGCGGTATGGAGGTTTCTATTATCCCCTTGCTGCTAATACAGGTAAACGCTTATACCGTTATAAAGTAGAGTATCAAATCGGGGCTTCCGGAACATGGAAATTAGTAAATATTTTCAATGGTTCAGGCGCTGTAGGTTCTGATATTAGCCTTAACCAGCTAATACAGATCAATACTCCTGATAATAGCTGCCGCATCAGAGTAACAGATGATTATGCCCCTGCCAATGTAAAAACGACTAATACATTTTCCGTTGTTCCTGTTACTTCAAATATTAAAGCTGAATTAATTTGGGATAAAAGCTTTCCTGTACCAAATATATCTCCGCAGGGAGTAGCTGCTGATGGAGTAGCAAGGTTATATTTTAAAGTAAGCAAGCTAAACCAAAGCGGCTCAGATATAAAGTCTGTATCTGTTTCAATAACCGATGATTATAACCATAATAAAGCCTCAATACTTGGCAAGGTAAAGCCAGCAACAATGCTTGATGCGTACAGTACAGAAGCTAATGATGCAAGCGCTTTAAGCAGTACTTCAAATACTTTTGTAAAAGGCGGCTATTGGTTCTGGTATGTAGCTCCTGAAGACTTTTCTGAAAATGAATCAACTTCTTATGCCAACTTACCTGAAAGGTTTGTTACGCTGCATGTTGTTGCCCAGTTAAATAACGGAACTACTGATACTAAAGATGTTTCAGTAAAAATTGTTCGTCCACCATTAATGATGGTTCACGGATTGGCAAGCAGTGAGAAGGGATGGGAAAACTTTCACTACAGTTTAAATAATATAGATTACCCTTTTAGAACAAGTCCTCTGTTTAAGCGTGCAAAAGCTGTGACTTTAAACCCAAGAAGTAGTTTTCAGAATAATGCATTCTTATTACTGACACCTGAAGCAACTGCATATACAGGAGGTTCTAACAGAACAAATACATTTCAGGGTAATATTGAAAGAATCAGAAATCAGGGCTATGCGGCCAATCAGGTTGATTACGTATGTCATAGCATGGGAGGCAGCATTTTACGAACAGCCATCGCAATATTTAAAGACCGGTATTATGGAAGGGGAATTTATCAGAATTATGAAAAGGGATATGTTCATAAAGCTATAACAATTAATACTCCTCATAATAGTTCTCCGGTTGCTGATGCTATAACAGAGTTTGTTCCGGAATTTCCATATTCGGTAAATCAATTTTTCTCAGGCTTGTTTAGGAGTGCACGAAACACTCCTTATGTATTCGATTTCATTCAGCCGGAAGATCCCGGTTATTTAGTTTATTCCAAATGGAATTCTACTTTGGCTGTTAAAGATTTACAAGTATCTGATGCAGCAGGTGGCATAAATTTTCCTGCTACTCCTGTAAAAAATCATTTAATAGCAGGAGATGTAAATATATATAGTGCAGAGACAGCTTCCTTTTTTGCAGAATTAGATAAGTATATGGATTTATTAGAGCATTGCTTAAAGATAATGCGAAACATATCTCCAACACCAACCTTAAATAATATTCTGAAATACACGGTTAAAGGTGCAAGAGCTCTTGCTTTTATAGAAGAATACAGTAAGCAAAAAGGTTTTCCAAACTTTTTAGGCGATGGGGATTTAGTAGTTCCACTAAGCAGTCAGACGGGTGGATTAACTCAGAATAATCTAAATGTTACAATATTCACTAACACCTTTTTATTAAATGCAAATCATTCAAGTATTACAGATCGTACAGATGTGGGAAATCGTGTAAAAGATTTACTGAATACAACTCTTGCCAGTCCTTCATTTGCGGATGTAATACCTTCTACACCACCATCCGCTTCTAATAGAGCTTTCAAAACAACTAATGATGCATCTTCCAAAATTTTAACTAGTATATATGATACTTCCAAAGTAAAAATTATAGCGCCTTCTTTTAACTCAATTCTATTTGCCGATAGCACTTTAAATATTGAGTTTAAACTAAAAGATACTACCGGGTTAGCATATATAGATGTAGATTTTCAGGGAGAGACAATAACTTCAACAAGCCTTAACTCAACTCAAACCATCAATACCCAGGTAAATCCATCTTTTATCGGGGATCAATTAATTTCTGTTACAGCAGTATATGACAGAGATACGGTTACAGAATACCATACTGATACGCTTACAGTAAATGTTCAAACAAACGCTCAGTTATTAGATTTCCAGGTTGAACCTGAAACAAAGGAAATGCAAAAGAATGAAGTATTTTATCCAAATTATAAAGCTGTCTATAATACTTCTGTCGCAGGCTTGCCTAACAATGCTGCAGGAATCACTGTTTCAGTCGCAGATACTTCTATAATAAAATACAATTCTTACAACAATTCATTTACAGCGGTTACAGATACAGGAAGTACTTTTATAACTTTCAATTACAAGGGCTTAACAGATACAGTTTTTGTTTATCTTAATATTTCTGACAATTCTAATATTAATGTTATTTGTCCGCAAAGTAATGCTTTATTTCTTGCGGGAATTTATGACAGTACAAAGACCTATCAATGGCAGGTAAATAGAGGAAGCGAATATGAAAACATTTCCGATACAGGAATTTATTCCGGTACGCATACAGACACACTAACTCTTAGCAGTATTCCTTCTTCCTATTATGGGTACCAGTATAGCTGTGTTATATCAGATGCATTCGGAAATATTACCAGTGAGCCATTTATTTTAAAGTTTTCTGATACATGGACGGGAGCGATAGATAGTGCATGGGAAAACCCTGCCAACTGGAGTTGTAACATAATACCGGATGAATATATGGATGTGATCATTAATTCAGGATTATCAAATTACCCTGTTGTAAATTCCAATGCATCATGCAGAAGTATGAACATAAATCCATCAGCAACAATAAAAGTGAATAGCGGCTTTAGGCTGGATATTGCGGGCAATGATGTAATTAATAACTACTAATCTTATTTCGATTTGCTCAAATACTTTAAAGAAATACAGAGAATGCATTTGCAATCTTTTCGTAACTTAGAATTATGGCAACTTCATTAAATATAAACGATATACTTTCCCAGGTGAAAAAGCTTGATAAAGAAGAACAGTTAAATCTTCTTCAAAGAATTGAGCCTTTACTTAAAAAAACACAAGTGACAAAAAGCTCGTCCCTACGTTTAACTTCTCTGTCCGGCTTAGGCAGTGATATCTGGACAAATACTGATATTGATAATTACATTGACAAAGAAAGGCAATGGTAGTTCAGGATTTTTTTTCAAAGATCAAAATATTCTTACAAACTTTTCTCTTAATGATGAGGCGTGTATTTTCTTTTGTTACTTCTTCCATAATATTAATTGAACTGTTAGCTGCGATGCGTTTTGAAATCATGATTGTTGGAAAAGAAAACTCCAAACTACTATCTTCATGCGGATATAAAAAAGCATGAAACTACCAAAGTACCATTTAAAGGCAGAAAGTAAGTTTACAAGATTCGAGTTTATTAGCGAAGGAAATAAAGGTACAATCCGTAAACTAATAGAATTTCAAGCTACCTCACATGAAAACGTTTATAATCTTGCGTTTGGCGACAAAGACCCGACAACTGGTGACTTAAATGATTTAGCAGTTACAAATAACGGCGACACAGAAAAAGTATTGGCGACGATTGTAGCTGCTTTATATGTGTTTTTTGACAATTATGATGCGGCTTATGTTTATGCGACAGGAAGTACTAAAGCTCGAACAAGATTATATAGAATGGGCATAACAAAATTCTGCGAAGAAATGCAAAAGGACTTTTACTTATATGGACAAGTCGGAGATGACTATTCAAAATTTGAATTAGATAAAGACTACGAGGGATTTTTAGCACAACGAAAATTTTAATTAAATTGCTGTATGAAAACGATTGAAGAACTTAATAAGCGCAAAGCGCCCATTGTAACAATAGACCCGGCACTTAATAAATATCGGGATAAAATTATGTTCCCAGAAAAGCTTGAAAAAGCAAACAGAATGTTGAAGACAGCTAAACTTCCTTCCAATAAGAACCGCAGCTAAGTATGCACGAATTATAAATAGGATTATTAGCCGATAAAACCTGGTCAATTCATCAACGCAAGAATTTTATTGCGTAACATTTTTTGTTCTGTTTCTGACCGGGTTAATTTAAAGGCAGATTCAAAACTCATCTTCGCTTTAGTAAGATCATGCAACCGTGAATGAATTTCACCCAATAGGCTATAATATAAATAATATGATTCCAATTTCTTTTTGTCTTTAATATCATATAATTTCTCTAATGCCTGCCCTGCTCCATGTACTTCCATTACTGCAATAATTTTATTTAATTCATTTACAGGTGAGTCAGAAATTTTACATAGCCATTCATAATAATTCAAAATCTTTTGCCAGTTTGTTTCTTCAAAATTTAGTGCTCTGCAATGCTCATACGCAATAGCAGCCTGCAGGTGATAGCTGCTAAGCACGTCTCCAAAAGCGGCTCTATCCATATACTCATTACCTTTTTCTATCATTACTGTATCCCATTTTTTCCTGTCCTGCATTGGCAGTAAAATTATCTCCCCATCCGTTGTTAAACGGCTTACACTTCTTGCTGAATGAAAACACATAAGAGCCATTAATGCATACACTTCCGGCAGTTGGGTGTGTTTGTTTTCTGTAAGCAGTTTACAAAGCATCATTGCTTCTTCCATAACATCTTTGCGAATTAATTCTTCCGAATTGGTTGAATTATATCCTTCATTAAAAAGCAGGTAAATACTGTTAAGCACTGCATCAGTCCTTTTTTTTATTTCATCAATTGAAGGGATAGCGAGCTTTATTTTATTCTCACGAAAAAACTCTTTCGTTCTGTAAAGTCGTTTTGAAATAGTGTCTTCTGAGGTGAGAAATGCTTTTGCAATTTCTGTTGTGCTAAATCCGCAAAGCGTTTTTAGTATAAGTGTTACCTGGTTCTCTTCTGATATTCCAGGATGACAACACGCAAACATCATTCTTAGCAGATCATCTTTTATCAACTCCTCTTTCCATAAATTTTCCATTACGGCATTAACTGTATATTCTGAAGTGAGAAGGATTTTCTCATTGTCACTAAAATCGAACTGTACTGAATGCTTGTTCCTGCGGATAATATCTATCGCCTTGTTTTTGGCAACACGGAAAAGCCATGCTGATGGATTGTCAGGAATACCTTTAAATTTCCAAACATGCATAGCATGCAATAATGTATCCTGCATTACATCTTCTGCAGTTTGCAGATTTTCAGTTCCGAAAATTTTAGTTAATACCGCAACCATCTTTTTGGCTTCATTGCGAAAAAGATGATCGGTGAGTTGATTTACAGGTTGAATTGCAGACACAATTATTTTTAAGTACAGCAGCAGTATGGAAAATAAAAGAGTTAGAGATATTGCGTCGCTTAAGATAGATTTTACAAAGACAACGAAACAGGTTTTGGATAGAATATAATTACAATGCTTTCATCCTGTTATTTTTGGGATTATGCTCCAATTCTGCAAGCCCTAAGGCTTCCATCAACGGAGGAATATACATTCCAAACCTTCCGCGAAGACCTTTCTTTAATCCATACCATCCGCCGACAGGGTTACTGTCTGAACGTCCCCAGGCTTCAATGGTTCCATCCTTTGCAGGCTTTTGCTCATCTGCGCTGCCAAGTTCCATCCAGTCGCCATGCTTTTTAAGCATGGCATGTAAATCCTCAATAGCACGCCACTGGTATTGCAATGTGGTACTCCCAACTTTACAAACAATAATTGCCGGATCAACCGAATCATCTTTATACATTAAGTATTCTGATGATCCGGGAGGTGTTTTTAACTCCCAGGGATTTTCTTTAGTTCCCTTACCCTTAACTTTTGCCATTGTTATGTTTTTTAATAATACAAATTAATTAATAAATAAAATGAGCTATAATAACCCGTCTAATGTAACAGCCAATTACATTTTCATTTCATGTATTTCTCTTACTTCAACAATCCCATTTTCAAATTCAAGAATTGGGCAACCTTTTGATATTTCAACTGCTTCATCATAAGAAGTTGCTTTACAAATAAGATAACCGCCAATCATTTCTTTCCCTTCCATAAAAGGCCCGTCAGTTATCACTTTGCTCTTTCCAGAAACCTGCTTGCCGGTTTTATTTAATGGTTGTGCACCAACAAATTTCCCCTCTTTGCCAAGGTTATCCATCCATTGCATCCAACGCTGCATATGCGCTTGAGATTCCTCCGGAGACTGAGTCATATCGCCTCCTCTGAATAATAATAAATACTCGTTCATTTTGAATTGTTTTAATTTATAAAAATTTTGACCAAAATATTATTAGTGCTTAATACATCTTATGACGAAAGGATCCTTGAAATTTGGACAAATTTTAAAGATTTTTACTCATGGATAATTTGTAAAGCAGCCATTTTTTAATTTAACTTGATTTCTTATTTACATAGTATTGAGTATTCTAAAGAAAGTCATCGCAAAATTTTACCTGATACGAATGCAGTTTTCAAAACAAACAGGTTTTGGTATTTCTGTTTCCTCAAATCAGAAAAATATTAAATCTCGTGTTTCATTTTATCATCTTGAGGCAAAATCAAACAATGGCAAAGTAATGAGTTTCGAAAAATTTAGAAATAAAAAGATATTAATTGTAAATCTTGCGAGCAAATGCGGCTTTACTCCTCAATACTATGAGCTTGAAAAACTGCACCAGCTTTATAAAGATAAAATTATTATTCTTGGTTTTCCTTCAAATGATTTTGGCGCCCAGGAGCCTGGAAACGATGATAAAATCGCAGAATTTTGCAGAGTTAATTTTGGTGTAACGTTCCAATTATTTCATAAAGATCATGTTAAAGGTTTTAAAAAGCAGCCAGTTTACCAATGGCTTTGCGATCCTGCAAAAAACGGTTGGAATAAGGATGAGCCCACCTGGAATTTTTGTAAATATCTTGTAGATGAAGAAGGGAATCTTGTAAATTTTTTTTCATCAGCTGTTTCACCTTTATCAAAAGAAATAACAGATTAAATGATGCATAACAGGTCTCTCTGCAGCTAATAAAAACTTTCTCACACACCTTATGCCCTCTTTACCATTTAGTAACTTTGTAATATGCAGGAATATTTACAGGGATTAAATGAGCCGCAAAAAGAAGCTGTGCTTCATCGTGATGGCCCCATGTTAATTGTAGCAGGAGCGGGAAGTGGCAAAACAAAAGTATTAACCACCCGGATAGCCCACCTTATGGCTAATGGTGTAGATTCATTTAATATTCTTGCGCTTACATTTACTAATAAGGCTGCTGCAGAAATGAAGGAAAGGGTTGAAAAAATTCTCGGAAATAATGAAGCAAGAAATTTATACATAGGAACTTTCCACTCAGTATTTGCAAGGATATTACGTTCCGAAGCTGACAAGCTTGGCTACCCCCGGAACTTTACAATTTATGATACAGATGATGCTAAAAGTGTAGTAAAAACTGTTGTAAATGAACTGAATCTTGATGATAAGCTCTATAAGCCATCCACCATATATAACCGTATTTCAGCAGCTAAAAACGCTTTGATAACCGCTGCCGAATATATAAATGATTATACACTTCAGCAGGAAGATGCACGTACAAACAGGCCAATGACAGGCCAGGTATTTGACG
Source organism: Ginsengibacter sp. (assembly GCA_039922095.1). GTDB lineage: Bacteria > Bacteroidota > Bacteroidia > Chitinophagales > Chitinophagaceae > Ginsengibacter. Next base: position 9,908 of record JBDSAQ010000474.1, read on the forward strand.
CTTATTGTAAGCGTTGTTTTAAAAATGGAGCTATGGATTTTGATGATCTGTTGCTTAAATTTTATTTGCTGCTAAGCACACATCC
>JBDSAQ010000475.1:0-35193 GCA_039922095.1 Ginsengibacter sp.
AAAGAAACGGAAAAACAAAAAGGAACAGGAATCGGGCTGGCACTTTCCCTTTCGCTGGCGCAACTTCATAAAGGTATCATTGATTTAAAAAAGCCTGAAAACAACATGAATATATTTTTGCTAACTATGCCGCTGCACCAGGATAAGGAGTTTGAGCTATCCCATGAAAAAGTGAAAGAAACTTTTGTTACAGAAGTGAATGAAGGCGGGTTATTAAAAGAACCGTTTAACCAGCAAAACACAATAATTAAAGAATGAAACCAGTTGTGTTATTAGTTGATGATAATGAAGAGATACTTGAATTTATTGAACATGAATTGGATGAAAGATATACCGTTATCAAAGCGCTAAACGGCAGGGAAGCACTAAATGTGCTGGAACAAGATGTTGTTCAGTTAGTAATCTGCGATATTATGATGCCGGTTATGGACGGCTTTGAACTATGTAAAATAATAAAAACCAATTTTGATTACAGTCATATCCCCATTATATTGCTGACTGCTAAAAACACCTTGCAATCCAAAATTGAAGGACTTGAATTAGGGGCAGATGCTTATATCGAAAAACCATTTTCACCTGAATACCTCCAGGTACAAATTGCAAACCTGCTTGCAAACCGTGCAAAGATCAAAGAGTATTTTGCCAGCTCACCATTGGTGCATATAAAAAGCATGGCGTATTCAAAAGGGGATGAACTTTTTTTGGAAAAATTAAATGAAGCGATATACAATAACCTGGAAGATGTGGAACTTGATGTGGAAGAGTTAGCCAAATTGGTAAACATGAGCCGGCCAACTTTATATAGAAAAATTAAGTTCATTTCAGATCTTACTCCCAATGAACTGATTAATATAACGAGGTTAAAAAGGGCCGCAGAGTTGTTAGCAGAGGGCAATTATAAAATTTATGAAATTGCTGATATGGCTGGGTTTGGTTCTCAAACAAACTTCGGAAGAAATTTTTTAAAGCAGTTCGGTATGACAGCATCTGAATACCAGCTTATTAAACAACAAGAAAGGAGCACCAACAAAAAAATTTAATTAAATACAAAACATAATTTTGCATTTGACTTTTAAAATAAAATCAGTGTCAATCTCGCAGAACTCCCTGTCGTTGGTAACCAAGGTTCGCCAGAGATTCCTTTCAACAGGTCGGTGTTATTTTTTTATTTCTTTCCAGAATATAAATATATAGACCTGACAAAATATTTAAAATAATGTGGCCCTAGTTCCATATAAATTGTAGCTATTATTTTTGATCTGCCAGTTTTTTTAATAGTTGTCAATTTTACAATTATTTTTACAGCTTAATCTTAGTAGCAGGTCTTAACCTTTTAGTTGCATCGTTTAATGACGAAATATTCAAAGCAAACACGACTGTTAGCCGCAGTAGATTGTATAATCTTCGGATTTGATGGCGAGTCACTCAAAATTTTATTAATTCACCGGGGCTTTGAACCTGAAAGAGGTAAGTGGAGCCTTATGGGTGGCTTTATGCAGCCTGATGAAAGTGCCGATGATGCATCTGTGCGAATATTAAAAAGTCTTACCGGGCTTGAAGGTGTATATCTTGAACAGCTTTATACATTTTGCGATCCCCAAAGGGATCCAATTGAAAGAACGATATCCATTGCCTACTTTGCTCTTATTGATATTCACCAGTATGAAAAACAGTTAAGTGACCAATATCATCCGGAATGGTTTCCCTTAAATAAAATCCCTGACCTGATATTTGATCACGTGGAAATGGTAAGGCTCGCAAAAGAAAAATTACGTTACAAGGCAGCCTTGCATCCCTTATTATTTGAATTGCTACCTAAAAAGTTCACCCTGCCGCAATTGCAAAGCCTTTATGAATATGTGTACGATACAAGTTTTGACAAAAGAAATTTTAGCAGGAAAGTATTGTCAACAAGGCTTTTAATAAAGCAGGTAGACAAAGATAAATACACATCAAAAAAAGGTGCATTTTACTATAAGCTTAATGCCAAAAACTACAAAGCAGATTTCCAGGCTTTCCTGAATATTATACCCAATCCTCATCTTTTATAATCAATAATTAAGTTCAATTTTGATGTATAATTTTTTTATTAAAAAGATAAGTGTTATTTTGACACGAATTACTTGCTTATATGGAAAGTGAATATGTTATTGGTGTTGATTATGGAACTGACTCAGTCCGTTCTGTATTGATCAATGCTCATAATGGCCACGAAATGGCAGCATCTGTTTTTTATTATCCCCGCTGGAAACAACAATTATATTGTAATGCAACGGTTAATCAGTTTCGCCAGCATCCCCTTGATTATATTGAAGGTTTGGAATACACTATTAAAGATTGCCTCAAAAAAAGTAGCAGCGATATATCTCCCTATATTAAAGCCATTTCAATTGATACCACAGGCTCAACTCCTGTGGCCGTTAATAGTTCAGGTACACCTCTCACACTGTTGCCCGGGTTTGAAGAAAACCCAAATGCAATGTTTGTTTTATGGAAAGACCATACTGCAATTAAGGAAGCTGAAGAAATAAATGAACATGCAAAAAAGTTTGAAGTAAATTATCTACAGTATGTTGGTGGCATTTATTCTTCAGAATGGTTTTGGGCAAAATTACTTCATATACTAAGAGAGGATGAACAGGTAAGAAAAGCCTGTGACTCATGGGTTGAACATTGTGATTGGATTCCCTTTTTGCTCACGGGAGGAAAGGATATAAAAAGTATGAAGCGTAGTGTCTGCGCAGCAGGTCATAAGGCGTTATGGGCAAAAGAATTTGATGGGTTACCACCCAATAATTTTTTCAATTCATTAGATCCGTTATTGAATTGCTTTACCTCAAGATTATTTAGAGAAACTTATACTTCGGATAAACCTGCAGGCACTATTTCTTCAGAATGGGCCGGTCGTTTAGGTTTACCGACCGATGTAATTATAGGAGTTGGGGCCTTTGATGCTCACATGGGGGCTGTAGGAGGTCAGATAGAGCCTTATCATTTAAGTAAAGTAATGGGAACTTCCACATGTGATATGCTTATTGCCCCAGCCCCGGAAATGAAAGATATTTTAGTGGGTGGGATTTGTGGCCAGGTGCCTGGTTCCATTATCCCCGGCATGATTGGAATGGAAGCAGGCCAAAGCGCTTTTGGTGATATGTATGCCTGGTTTAGAAATTTATTAAGCTGGCCACTTAACCAATTTATAGAAGACGATAAAACTAAAAATGAAATTATAAATAAACTTATTGCAACGTTAAGTGATGAAGCTGCGAAACTTCCGGTTAATGAAGCTGATGAGCTGGCTGTTGACTGGCTTAACGGAAGAAGAACGCCTGATGCAAACCAGCTTTTAAAAGGTGCAATTATCAATCTCAATCTTGCTACTGATGCCCCACGATTTTTTAAAGCCATTGCAGAGGCTACCTGCTTTGGCGCAAAGGCGATTGTTGACAGGTTTAATGAGCAGGGCATTCCTGTAAAAGGTTTAATAGGCCTTGGTGGTGTGGCTAACAAATCAGCATACATTATGCAAATGATGGCTAATATAATTAATATGCCTATCAGAATTCATAAAAGCGAGCAAACCTGTGCTGCAGGGGCAGCAATGTTTGCGGCTACCGTTGCCGGAATTTATGACAAGGTAGAAGATGCCATGCAGGCCATGGGACAGGGTTTTGCCACAACTTATTATCCCGATAATACACAAACAGAAATATATTCTAAACGATTCAGACGTTATCAGCAATTAGGAAAGTTTATTGAACAACAGAACAATCAGGATGCAAACACTTAACTACTTTATCTTTATCCTCCAATAAGACTTGAGTAAATACCAACACATACAGGAAGAAGCTTTTAATGCCAACATGCAGTTGCCAAAATTAGGACTGGTAATATTTACCTTTGGTAATGTGAGTGCCGCAGATAAGAGCCTTGGTGTTTTTGCAATAAAACCAAGTGGTGTTCCATATGAAAAGTTAACTCCAAAAGAAATGGTTATAGTAGATTTTGATGCTAAAATCATAAAAGGTAAACTTCGCCCCTCATCAGATACAAAAACTCATGCAGTTTTATATAAGCATTGGGAAAATATTGCCGGCATTGCACACACTCATTCCACATATGCAACTGCCTGGGCCCAATCACAACGGGATATACCTATTTTTGGTACCACCCATGCAGATCATAACACAGCTGATATACCTTGTGCACCACCTATGAATGATGAAATGATACAAGGTGATTATGAATATGAAACAGGTTTTCAGATCATCAATTGTTTAAAGGAAAAAGGATTAAGCTATGAAGAGATAGAAATGATATTAGTGAGTAACCATGCGCCTTTCACCTGGGGTAAAACCGCCGATAAAGCTGTTTACAACAGCTCTGTTCTTGAAAATATTGCTAAAATGGCATTACTTACACAACAAATAAATTCACAGGCGCCCAAATTGAAAGATGCGTTAATTGATAAACATTATAAACGCAAGCATGGTGCAGGCTCTTACTATGGACAATAATGATTCATTGAACAGAATTGCTATAAAAAAATAAATATGAAAAAACAAAATCAGTTATTATTAATCTTTTCTTTCACATTCCTGTTATTTTTAACGTCGTGCAATAACAATAATACAAATAACACTGCTGCCGCAGAAGAAGAAAAAAAAGATACCATGAGTAAGTTTATCATTACAGAAAAACCTTTTGGAACTTTTAATAATGAGAGCATTACAAAATACACCATCACCAATCCCTCAGGTGTACAGGTAAGTATAATAAATTATGGTGGTATAGTTACAGATATAATAGTGCCTGATAAAAATGGCAATAAAGAAAACGTAGTATTAAGCTATGACTCATTAAGTGGCTACTTGCAAAAAAACAGTCCATATTTTGGTGCTTTAATTGGCCGCTATGGTAACAGAATTGCAAACGCTCAGTTTACATTGGATGGAAAAACATACAAACTGGCTGGAAATAACAAGGGAAACTCATTGCATGGCGGTCTAAAAGGGTTTGATAAAGTAGTATGGACTACTGAAAAGCTTGGTGACAGTGCCTTACAGCTTACTTATATTAGTAAAGACGGTGAAGAAGGGTATCCAGGGAATCTTTCGGTAAAAGTTATTTATACTCTAACCGCTGATAATAGTCTGGCAATTGATTATTCTGCTACTACAGATAAAGCAACTCCGCTTAATCTTACTAATCACAGTTATTTTAATTTATCTGCCGGGAAAGATTCTACAATTCTTGGAGAAAAAATAATGATCAATGCAAATAAATTTACAGAGGTAAATGACCAGCTTATACCCACTGGTAAATTGCCTGACGTGGCAGGAACTCCAATGGATTTTACTGTTGAAAAAGTAATTGGTAAAGATATAGGCCAGGTTAAAGGGGGGTATGATCATAACTGGGTATTAGTCCGGAATGGAGAAGGCCTTGAAAAAGCTGCGACAGTTTACGACTCATTAAGCGGCAGATTTATGGAAGTATTTACTACGCAGCCGGGCGTACAATTTTATACAGGAAATTTTTTAGATGGCACATTAACCAACACTCCAAATGGCGCCCGGTATGTAAAACATTCAGCGCTTTGCCTGGAAACACAACATTATCCTGATTCACCAAATCAGCCATCATTTCCCTCAACAATTTTAAAACCTGGCCAAACTTACGCTCATAAGACAATCTATAAGTTTTCAGTAAAATAATGCTTCAATAGTTTGCGGATATCGTGTTAATGTCATAAACCAAGGTACAAAATGAAGAAAAGTTTATTTTTAATCCCTGAACAATCAGAAGTGTGGTTTGTTACCGGCAGTCAGCATTTATATGGAGATGAAACACTGAAAAAAGTTGCTGAACATTCAAAGGAAATAGCTTCATCATTTAATGAATCACCTGTTATACCAGTTAAAGTTATTTTTAAACCTATATTAAAATCAACTGAAGAAATTACCGCGTTATGCCAGGAAATTAACAATGCAAAAAATTGTATTGGCATCATAGTGTGGATGCATACTTTTTCTCCGGCAAAAATGTGGATCACAGGGTTAAGAATTCTTCAAAAACCTTTGCTGCATTTGCACACCCAATTTAACCGCGACATTCCCTGGAACGATATTGATATGGATTTTATGAACCTTAATCAATCAGCACATGGTGACAGGGAATTTGGTTTTATCATGTCGCGTATGAGGTTAAAAAGAAAAGTTGTAGTAGGCCATTGGAAGGATGATAAGGTTATTGATCAGATCGCAGCATGGGTAAGAACTGCCGCAGCATGGAATGATTGGCAAGGCGCAAAATTTGTACGCTTTGGAGATAACATGCGCTATGTAGCCGTAACTGACGGAGATAAAGTAGAAGCAGAATTCAAATTTGGTTATTCAGTAAATACACATGGTATCGGAGACCTGGTAAAAGTTATTAATGAAGTAACTGACGCTGATATAGATAATCTTATAAAAGAATATGATGAAAGCTATACTATAGTTAGTTCATTAAAAAAGGGTGGCGATAATTATTCATCATTGCGTGAAGCTGCCCGCATAGAAGCAGGGCTTAGCTACTTTTTAAAAGATAATAATTTCAAAGGCTTCACGGATACGTTTGAAGATCTGCATGGTATGGTTCAACTTCCCGGCATAGCTGCCCAACGCCTTATGGCACAAGGGTATGGTTTTGGAGGAGAAGGTGACTGGAAAACATGCGCATTGGTAAGAGCAATGAAAGTAATGGGAAGTGGCCTTGGCGGTGGTAATTCTTTTATGGAAGATTACACTTATCATTTTGAACCGGGCAATGAAATGGTACTGGGCGCACATATGCTTGAGATATGTGAGAGCATTGCAGGTGATAAACCTTCCTGCGAAATTCATCCTTTGGGAATTGGGGGAAAGGCAGACCCGGTAAGGCTTGTATTTAATGTAGCGGGAGGGTCAGCATTAAATGCATCTATAATAGATATGGGTAACCACTTTCGGTTATTAGTAAATGAAGTAACTGCTATTGAACCTAAATATGATTTACCAAAACTTCCTGTTGCAAGGGTTTTATGGAAGCCTCATCCTAATATGAACGATGCTCTTTCAGCATGGATTTATGCAGGCGGTGCTCATCATACCTGTTACAGCCAGAATATTACCTCAGAATATTTACAGGACTTTGCAGAGATGGCTGGAATTGAATTTGTATTAATTGATAATAATACTAAGATTCAGCAATTCAAAAATGAATTAAAATGGAATGAAGCTGTTTACGGAAGATCATAACTTGAAAAGTATTTCCTGCTCTTAATAACATTCAACTATCTTTTAATCTAAGCTGTAGGGGGAGGGATCGAACCTCCACGAGGCAGTTAGCTATAGCGCAAAGTTCAGTGGTCGACCCTGGTCGGTTTTATATTACTATAAAACCGGCTCTACACTATGTTTGTCCTGTTATCCTCACCCCCGAGACAAGGGGGCATGTCTGCCAAAATTTCATCACCCCACAATAAATAAGAACTATTACAAGAACAAATCTAAAACAATCGTCAATAATTGAGAAATAATTTAAAATAAAATTAAAAAAAATACGTTTCATTCATTAAATACTGAATTTTGTAAAAATTATCAAAAAATAACTATCAAAATGATACCCAAATTAAATTTTGACAAACTAGACCTTCAAATAATTAACGGGATGATTGATAACGCAGAGCTATCATACGCAGAATTGGGAAAAAAATTGTTTGTAAGTGGTGGAACAATTCATGTTAGAATAAAAAAACTTGAAGAATTGGGTATCGTAAGCGGTAAAAGATTGAATGTAAATCTAAAGCAACTCGGCTACGATATTACTGCGTTTGTAGGCATTTATCTTGAGAAAAGTTCTTTGTATGATGGAGTTGCCAAAGATTTACAGAACATCCCTCAAATTGTAAGGCTGAATTATACAACAGGGAACTATAGTATGTTTATAGAGATTGTTTGTAAAAATATAGATGAGCTCAGATCAGTACTTCATGATGAACTGCAAAAGATAAAAGGTATTGAAAGAACTGAAACATTCATTTCTCTCGACCAGGGATTTTGCAGAAATGTACAGGTTGCTCCTATAGCTGACTAAGATTTGATTGATAATACTTTAGTTTTTCTATTATTAACTGCAATCATTTTACCTTTCTCTCCTTCCATTCGTAAGAGCCAAATTTACCTAACCATCCTGCAATAATAGTGTACAGTATATGGAATGGCTGTGCGAGCGGAAACCACCACAGCATTTGTTCTTTATTAAAAAATTTAGCTATAGGATATAGAAAAAATAGTTCAATAAGCATTTTTGCAAAAAGTACTCCGGCAAATAAATAAAAAGTATAATGATAAAATAAAGATATAATACCTAAGAGCAGAACATACAGATTAAACAAATAAACCATTAGCAAAACACTACTAATTTTCTTATCAGAATACTTATCTGCTTTACTTGCCCAGCGTATTCGTTGATGTAAAAAATCCTTTAAGGTTTCCATTGGCTTTGTTTTTACAATAGCACTTACTGATTGTAAAAACATTACTTTTTCCGGATACTTATTATAGATTTTTTGCATCAGCAACATATCATCTCCACTGGCGATATTATCAATTCCTTTAAACCCATCAACTTCATAAAATATTTTTTTGGGATAGGCAAGATTAGCGCCATTGCACATGTTATGAAACTTTTTATAAACAGCAGCCCCTGTAATTCCCTGCAAGGTCATAAAGTCCAATGATTGAAAAATCTTTAAAAAATTATTCTCACCATAGTAAGCTACAGGTGCAGCTATAAAAACGGGACTATGTGCTTCATAAAAAGCGGCTATAGTTTTTAACCAAGTATCAGGAACAATGCAGTCCGCATCTGTAATAACTATAAGCTCTCCTTTAGCTTTTGAAATTCCTATTTCGATGGCTTTTTTTTTATATGAATTTATACTTTGCTTTCCCACAAAATCTTTTAAGGAAATAAGAGACACATTTTTGTCATGATATGAGCCGATGATTTTTTCCGTATTATCTGTTGAATAATCGTCAATCACCATAGTCTCAAATAATTGGCTGGGGTAAGTTTGCTTTGTAATTGATTGGAGACACTTGCTAATATTTTCTTCTTCATTCCTGGCTGAAATAATTACACTGATAGTTGTATGTAGTACACCATTACTTGTTTGCTGTGGAGTAGCAGTTGTTGTGATTTGCAGCCAGCTTTGGCGATAGTAAATTATGAGGGAAGCATATACCAAAAAGAAAAATATCGTAATAAACATTATATACATACCGAAAGAGAGGTGTGTAAGGGTTACAAAAAAATTCGCGGTAAAAATAAATTTTTAATAATCAATCTAAATATTAACTTTACATAGTTGCATAAACAACTATATGGCTGAAAACCAATTTAAAAAAGGAGAATTATACAGTTTTATAACCGGCAAAGCTTCCACAGCCATTGCGAGAAGATTGCAAAAAAATTTTAAACTATCCGGAGTTGATATAACTATAGAACAGTGGAGTGTTTTATATCATTTGTGGAAGCAGGATGGATTAAGCCAGCAGCAATTGTGCGATGCTACTTTCAGGGATAAGCCAGGTATCACACGCCTGGTTGATAACCTAGAAAAAATAAAATTAGTTAAAAGAGTGCCTTCAAAAAATGACAAGAGAATTAACCGGATTTTTTTAACCAGGCAGGCACAAAGCTTACAGGATAAAACAATGGAATTAGCTAACCAGACTTTAAATGAGGCATTAAGCGGAGTTACAAACGGGCAGATTGAAATTGCAAAAGAAGTATTACAAACAGTTTATACTAACCTCGCCTCACCTGCGATCGGGTAAGGCGAATAAATAATTTAATATGAATACAACAATAAATTCAGCAGTGCTCAGGGGAGGTGAATGGCTTATAAAAGAAAGTAATTCCAGTGAAACATTTACACCTGAAGATTTTACAGAAGAGCAAATCATGGTTCGGGAAATGTGCCTCCAGTTTCTGCAAACAGAGGTAATTCCAATAATAGAAAGAATAGACAAGTTAGAGCCGGGCCTAATGCCTGCCTTGATGGAAAAGGCCGGAGAGCAAGGGTTGCTGGGCGCTTCTGTTCCTGAAGAATTGGGTGGCCTTGGAAAAGATTTTGTCACCTCTACTCTTGTTAGTGAGGGTTTGGGGGGTGGTTATTCTTTCAGCGTTGCAATGAGTGCTCATGCTGGTATTGGTACTTTGCCTATCTTATATTTTGGTACAGAGGATCAAAAGAAAAAGTATATTCCCAACCTTGCCAGTGGTAAATGGAAAGGTAGTTATGGACTGACTGAACCGGGCAGTGGAAGTGATGCACTTGGTGCAAAAACTACAGCCACACTTTCTCAGGATGGGAAAAGCTATATTTTAAATGGACAAAAATGCTGGATAACCAATGGAGGTTTTGCAGATATTTTTACGGTTTTTGCAAAGATTGATGGAGAAAAATTTACTTGTTTTATTATAGAAAAAGAAACAGAAGGTTTTACAAGGGGTCCGGAAGAGCATAAGATGGGTATTAAAGGATCTTCAACTGTGCAATTATATTTTCAGGATTGTAAAGTACCGGTAGAAAATTTGTTAGGTGAACCAGGAAAGGGGCACATTATAGCATTTAACATACTCAATATTGGCCGTTTAAAATTAGGAGCAGCAACAGTTGGCGGGGCAAAACTTGCCTTGAGTAATGCAATTTTATATGCTAATACAAGAGAGCAGTTTAAAACGGCTATCTCAGGTTTTGGAGCGATAAAATATAAAATTGCAGAGATGGCAATTAAAATTTATGCTGCTGAAAGTGCTGTATACCGCACCGCTAAATGGATAGAAGATAGAGAAATAGAATTGGTAAATGAAGGGAAACGGTTTACCGAAGCATTATTAGGGGCGGCTGAAGAATATGCGATTGAGTGCGCTATACTTAAAATTTACGGGAGCGAAATATTAGATTACGTGGTTGATGAAGGTGTTCAAATTCATGGTGGCAACGGTTATAGCGATGAATATCTAATAAGTAAAGCATACAGGGATAGCAGGATTAATCGGATTTATGAGGGAACTAATGAGATAAACAGGTTGCTTACAGTAGATATGATTTTGAAACGAGCCATGAAAGGTAAGCTTGATCTGATGGGTCCTGCAATGAACGTACAAAAAGAATTAATGAGTATTCCGGACTTTGGCAATAATGATGAGGAAACATTCGCTTCTGAACGAAAGGCTATTTTAAATATGAAGAAGGCTATTTTGATGACAGCAGGTGCGGCCGTTCAAAAGCTGATGACTAACCTGCAGCATGAGCAGGAAATATTAATGAACATTGCTGACATGCTTATTGAAACTTTTATATCTGAAAGTATTTTATTAAGGGTAATGAAAGCATCTGAAAAAAATGGGAAAAGCGCTTCAGAAATACAAATTGATATGATGCATTGTTACATAAATGATGCAGTTGATAAAGTAAATAAGAATGGCAAAGAAGCTATAAATGCTTTTGCTGCAGGAGATGAACAAAAAATGATGTTGATGGGTTTAAAACGCTTCACCAAATCTGATCCATTTAATAGTAAGGACGCCCGAAGAAGAATAGCAAATAAATTAATTGGTGATGGAAAATATTCATTGTAAAAGAAATGACGAAAGGTTATATAGTTTTTGATCGGAGTTTTATATTCATATTTTTTTCAAATACTAATCCTGTTATCATTTACTTTTAAACAACTAATTTTGTTATTCTATCAAATTACCTACCGCAATAAAAACACCTTTCTTAAAACTAAGCCATTTAGCTGAAACCCTTATTGGTTCAGAAATTGTACGCTTAGGTTCAGATATAAAAGATAAAATTAGACAGGGAGAAAAAATTTACAATTTTACTATAGGTGATTTTGATTCATCTGTTTTTCCCATTCCTGTAAAGCTTGAAGAGGAAATTATAAAAGCTTATAAAAGCAGACATACAACTTACCCACCTGCAGAGGGCCTTCTCGTGTTAAGAGAATCTGTATCTGAATTTATTAAACAAAGACAAGGACTCAATTATAACCAGGATGAAATACTAATTGCTGCGGGTGGCCGCCCGCTTATATATGCTTTGTATAGGGCAATTGTTGATAAAGGCGATAAAGTTATTTACTCAGTTCCCAGTTGGAATAATAATCACTATGTTCATTTTACAGAAGGCATACACCAGGTTATTGAAACCACGGTTCTGAATAATTTTATGCCGCTCGCAGCAGATATAAAGTTGCATATAAAAGGTGCATCATTAATTGCATTATGCTCTCCTCTTAATCCCACAGGCACCATATTTAAAAAAGAAGAGCTTGAAGCAATTTGCGATCTGGTTTTAGAAGAAAATAATCAAAGACTTCCCGGAGAGAAAAAATTATATGTAATGTATGATCAAATTTACTGGACATTAACGTTCGGTAATTCCGTACATTATAATCCTGTTTCATTAAGACCGGCAATGAAAGATTATACTATTTTTATTGATGGCATAAGTAAATCATTTGCCGCAACAGGAGTAAGGGTTGGATGGGCATTTGGGCCACAGTATGTGTTAAGTAAAATGAAAGCTATTAATAGCCATGTAGGCGCATGGGCACCAATGGCAGAGCAGGATGCAACGGCTAAATATTTACAGCAGGCAGACTTAATAGATGAATATCTTATACATTTTAAAAGTGAAATTGAACTACGGCTTCTTAAAATTTATGAGGGTTTTAAAAAATTAAATTCTGAGGGATTTTCTGTTGATGCTGTTACTCCACAGGCAGCAATTTATTTGACAGTCCAATTTAATCTTACCAAAAAAAAAACTATAAATGGTATATTACTCCAAAAACAAAAAGATGTTACAGATTATATTTTAAATAATGCAGGGCTTGCTGTTGTTCCTTTTTATGCATTTGGAGCCTCACAGGATTCTAACTGGTACAGGTTAAGTGTTGGCACATGTAAAAAAGAAGAGATCAGTGATATGCTGGTTAATCTGAGAGATGCTTTAAAAAAATTAACATGAAGGTATCGGAATGTACGAGGAAATAATAAGATTTAATTGACGTAAATGCAGCCTTAATTCTTGTTATTTAAGAAAATAAAGGGCTTAAGTTCTTTATAGCGAATGGCATCACGTATGGTATTGAAATCTTTTTGTATTTTATACTTATTCAAATTTATTACTTCATGAGCAATAACTAAATTCTCTAATCTTTCTACACCGTATAATAATTCGTGAAGAAGTTCAACTTCATGTTCAATAGCCTGGGGACTCATTAAATCCTCTTTGAACATTACCAATAAATCCCGGTTGGATTTATTCATTTCATATAGCATTTTAGTTTTAATAACCTACAAATCCTTTTTTATTGGGGCAACCGCAATTGCTTTTTTTAGAGGAGCTGCAACTATTAGATGATATTATTATCAGTATAAAAAATATCGACCATAAAAGTTTTTTTGGGTTCTTCATAAAATCAGGGTGCGTAAATTTAAGTTATTTTCACAAATATTATATTCTTTTGGATAGTAAAAAAAAAATTAACCGCTCTTCTCCAAAAATCCGTGTGTTAGTTTGCCCATTGGAGTGGGGGCTTGGTCATGCTGCGAGGTGTATACCTGTTATTAAAGAACTTTTATTATATGACTGCGAAGTGTTTGTTGGTGCGGAAGGTGCAATCCTTTCACTACTGGAAATAGAATTTCCGCAAATAAATTTCCTCCCATTAGCCGGCTACCGGATAAAGTTTAGTAAGAATAACTCTTTTATTTTATGGAAAATTGCCAGCCAGTTTCCCAGGATTATTTATACCATTTACAATGAAAAAAGATGGTTGAAGAAAATGTTAAAGCAGTATAAGATCAATGCTGTAATCTCTGATAACAGGTTTGGTTTATACAATCGCAGCGTTATTTGTATTTATATAACACACCAATTGTTAATTAAAACCGGCAACATATTTACGTCAAAAATTGCTCAACGTATCCACCATTATTTTATTAATAAATATGATGAATGCTGGGTGCCTGATTTTTTTGGGAAAGATAATCTTGCCGGAGAATTATCACACCCGCTGATTGTTCCGGAAAATGTAAGATATATTGGTGGCCTTTCCAGGTTTGAGAAGAAAGAGAAAGTTGCAAAAAAATATGACCTTATTATTATACTTTCCGGCCCTGAACCCCAGCGTACTTTTTTTGAGGAAAAATTATTGGATGATTTATTATTTTTCAATGAAAAAACTTTAATTATCCGCGGCCTACCTGGTAATATTCAATCTATTCAATCAGGCAAGCAAACAATTGAAATTATAAATCATCTTTCAGCGAATAAACTTTGTGAGGCAATACAACAGGCAGATATAGTTATCAGCCGAAGCGGGTACACTACTGTAATGGATCTTATAAAACTTAATAAAAAAGCTATCCTCATCCCAACCCCGGGGCAAACAGAGCAGGAATATTTAGCTCATTATTTAAAAGAAAAAAATATATTTTTCAGCGTTAACCAGGAAGATTTTAATTTGATAAACACCCTTGAAGAATTTTCCAAATTCCAATGTACAATACCTGTATTTGATATGGAGGAGTATAAATCATCAATACAAAGTTTTTTAGATTTGATTAAATCATCCATTCCTGAAAACTAACTATTTTCACCAGTTAGCTGGCCTTTCTTCGGATAATCAAAGAACCAAAATTCCTTTTCAGAGTCGCGGAAATAACTCCATTTTTTAATATTACTTTTCACTGCAAACACGCTGCAGGTAGGCATATTATCAAGCCGGGTATTGCTTGTTAATGTATTTGCAAAAAAAGTAATTCCCGGGTTGTGCGAAAATATAGCGATGTTACTTAAGGCATTATCTATCTGAAGTACTGTATGATAAAATGTTTCAACAGATGCCTCATATAATTCGGGAATAAAAATAATTTCCTTCTCCTTTCTCCCAAATTCTTTTATAAAGAACTCTGCGGTTTTTTTAGCCCGCTTTGCCGGGCTTGAGATAAATGCATCAATAGTAATCCTGCTCTCCATAAGTCTTTTAGCCATTACAGGCGCATCTTTTTTGCCGCGTTCATTTAATGGCCTGTCAAAATCTGTGAGAGCATTATTATCCCAGCTACTTTTTGCGTGACGAATAAGTATAAGCGTTTTACCCTTATCCCCTGAAGAGTGGGGCGAAGAAGATTGATTGATTATATCCATCTTATAAATTTAAACAGTATAAATAATTTAGTTAGCAGAATCTTCTTTTGGGGACGATGGCCTAATAACCTCTTACATTTTTTCCTTCCATATAATTCATAAATGCTTTGTTAACTACCTGATTACCGCCTGGGGTGGGGTAATGGCCTGTAAAATACCAATCACCTAAATTAGTAGGGCAACTTTCATGCAAGGCTTCTATGGTTTGGTAGATAACATTAACCTTAATCTTAATTTCGGGTGGTGTTATTAGGAGGGCAATTTTTTCTGAAATTTCTTCAGTCGTAAAAAGCTTATAAATGTGCCGTACCAGGTTTTCTGTGTGCAATTGATTATTGCGGCTAAGATCTTTGCACCTGTCAAAAAGCTCTGCGAGGCAATTTTCTTTACCCCTTTCCTTAATTAATTCCATGGCAGCTTTAAATGCGACAAATTCCCCAAGCTTACTCATATCAATACCATAGCAGTCAGGATAACGTATTTGAGGTGCTGATGAAACTACAATAATTCTCTTCGGCTCTAACCGGGATAACATCCTTACAATACTTTCTCTTAAAGTTGTTCCTCTTACAATTGAATCATCAATTACCACCAACGTATCTATACCCTTTCTTACAGTGCCGTATGTAATGTCGTACACATGCTGCACCATCTCCTTTCGGCCTATGTCTTCAGTAATAAATGTTCTTAACTTAACATCTTTAATAGCGATCTTTTCCATTCTTACCCGCCGGTTTACCACCTCAGCAAGTTTAGCTTCATCAAAATTATTTCCCCAGCTTAATATTTTTTCAATTTTTCTTTTATTCAGGTAATCCTCTGCACCTTTTAATAAGCCATAATAAGCGGTTTCTGCGGTATTTGGAATAAAAGAAAAGATGGTATTTTTCAGGTCGTGGTTAATAGCCTTAAGCACAGGTTCACTAAGATGATAGCCTAACGCAATTCTCTCCTGGTAAATTTTTTCATCACCTCCCCGTGAAAAATAAATACGTTCAAAACTACAGGCTCTTCTTTCTTTTGGTTCTATAATTTGCTGAACATTATAATTACCGCGTGGATCCACAATCAGCGCCGTGCCAGGCATGAGCTCCTGTACTTCATTTTCACCTACATTAAAAGCGGTACGGATAGCAGCTCTTTCACTTGCTGCAACAATTACATCATCATTTACATAATAATAGCAGGGCCTGATTCCATGGGCATCCCTCATCACAAATCCATTACCATCACCTGTGAGCCCACCAAAAACAAAGCCCCCATCAAAAAGGGAGACAGATCGTTTTAAAAGTTTTGCTATATCAAGATTTTGCGGATATCGCTCATCAGCCTTTACTAAAAAATGATGTATAACTTCCATCATAGCGCCAAGGTCACTTTGCCTCTCTAAATTGTCGGGGTGGCAATTTATTAATGAAAATAATTCATCTTTATTTACAAGATTAAAGTTGCCTGCTAACACCAGGTTTCTTGCAGGAATTGTATCCCGTTTAACAAACGGATGGCAAAACTCAACATTGTTTTTTCCTTGTGTGCCATACCGCAAATGCCCCAGCAGCAATTCTCCTAAAACCTTAATATGCCCCTTCATAAGCCCGGGATGCTGTTTTATATCGGGCTGGCTTTTTTCAATTTCTTCAATTTCTTTGCCTATTTGTGAAAATACATCGGCTATTGAATGTTGCGTCCCGCTCCGAATACGATGTAAAAATGGATATCCGGGTTCGGTATTTAGCTTTACTACTGCAATGCCAGCGCCATCCTGCCCCCGGTTATGTTGCTTTTCCATTAGCAGGTAAAGCTTATTAAGTCCGTACATCACAGAGCCATATTCCTGCTGGTAATAAGAGAAGGGTTTACGTAAGCGAATAAAGGCGAGGCCGCATTCGTGTTTAATTTCGTCGCTCATTTATCGGAATGAGCCGCAAAGTTAACTCATTACCAAACAGGAGCAAACACTAAATAGAAATCCCGGGGACATGCCCCGGGATTATACTGTTTTTTAAAATTAGTTTTGAACCGTTGAGGTAATTAGCCATTTTTGCATTTCAGGACAAACTTTATAATCGTTATCTATATTAATGTAAAACGATGCGATCTTTTTTGTAAACCACTTTTCAAGTGTTTCATTTTTCTTTTCCTCCAGGGCCCTTTGTGCAACCCTGTTATAATCATCAGTTAAATTTTCCCTGTGAGGTTCGGTCCTGGTTATTAAGCGGATTATGCGCACTCCTTTTTTTCCTCTTTCATCTGCAAATTCAGTAGGCTGAGCGTATTCGTTTACCTTAAGATCTTTCAACATTACTACTAAATTTTTATCAAGCTGATCAATGGTTAAAAATGTGCCTCCATCATTAGAGGGAATTCTTCCGCCTGTAAATTTGCTGGTTTCATCTTCACTGTATTTAGATACAGCCTCGCCGAATTGTAATGTTCCTGCAATTAATTTTGATCTTACAGAATCTAACTTATCCGTAGCTGCTTTCATTTCTATAGATGTAACCTGGGGAATTTTTAGTATGTGTCTTATAGTTGCATCATCACCTGCCCTGTTTACCATCTGGATAATATGATAGCCAAATTTTGTTTTAAAAACATTTGATATCTGTCCGTCTTTTAAACTGAATGCTTTAGCAATGAACACAGGGTCCCACTGTTTTTCATTTTTGTTGATATCATATTTTCCGCCTGTTTCCTTGCTGCCAGGGTCATCAGTATATAAAGAAGCTAATGTTTTAAATTCCTTTGACCCGCTCTCAACTTGTTGCTTAAATTCCTTTAGCTGATCAATGGCATAATTTTCTAATTCCCTGCTCGCTTTTGGGTAGGCTACTATTTGCCCAATCTCCAACTCTGATTCATAGAAAGCCAAACTGTCTTTCGGAATTGATTCGAAATATTTTTTTACTTCAGTTGGTGTTATCTTAACATCATCCACAATTTTGTTACGCATAGCCTGAGCAAGCTTTTGCTCTCTGAAAGTTTGCCTGAAATCTTCTTTAAGCTGGTAAATACTTTTACCTGCAATTTGCTCCACGATATCTTTAGAACCATATTGATTTATAAAATACCGGATTTTATTTTCTATTTCAGCATCAATATCTTCATCTGATACGGGTAAGGAATCTCTCTCTGCCTGCAGCACAAGCGCTTTTATACCAAGTGCCTGCTCTACTAAAAGGCATGTACCATTTTCAGGCACAGCAATTCCCTGCCTTTGCATATCTGCAATGCTGTTTTCAATTTCACTTTTTAAAACAATCTTATCTCCAACAGTGGCAATTATCTTATCTGCCAAAACCTTTTTAGGCTGAGCAAAAAGAGACACAAAAGCGATAGAAAAAAATGCGGCTAACCAGAATTTATACATATAAAAAAATAGGTATCAAAAATACGAGGTATTGTTCTATAAGAATTATTGAATAGTTAGATATAAGTTAATTGTTAAATGCTATCTTCTCCATTTACTATCTAATTTTTCCTAAAATATATTTAAATAGTATAGTCAATTGCGATTGAGACAGGTTAGCTTTTGAATAGGTGGTAAAATCCTGTTTCGGTGCATACATGAATTGTATAGCTCCTCTTTTTCCTAAAAAATATTGCATTTGGGCAAAATATTGGGCACCGCTTTTATTTAAATTTTCCTGATCCAATATTACAATAGTACCATTAGGATTTGTGTTTGTAGTAGTATAGTTATTCTTTGAGTAACTGCTTAAAACCAAATTGAACCCTATCCCAACAGATAATTTAGTTATAGGAGAATTGATCACTTTGTAATTAATGGTTGCCCCTATAGCTTCTGCAACATAGGCCAGTTCATAAGTATTTGTAATTTCTTTTCCGTATACATCTGTAAAAGTATAGTTTCCTTTGCCTGAGAAGGGATATATACCAATAGTAAAATCGCTAAAAAAATCACTCTTCTTTCCATACACAAACTCTCCACCGGCAGCAAAATATGGTTCAATTGCTGATTTTAAATCAATCATTTTTACATTATTACTCAAGCCTAAATATGTTGCTTTCACGTTAACCATTCCAGCCGAACAAAATAAAAAAAATATTTTTTTCTTTAATTCTTTTGAAACATTTTCCTCTATCACACTTCTGGTATTTATTCTCTGCACAAAATTTATAAGATCGTTTGATTTAAACCGGGTTTTACTGAGATAATCAAATAGTTCAGGTCTATCTTTAATATATAAGGAAAGCTGATCTCTGTAAATATTCTTTTCAATTATTCCTGTTTGTTGTTGTTGCTGTCCAAAATATTTGAGATAACGAAGGGTTTCCATATTCCCTGCTGAATCTTCAATAAAAAAATGGTCTTTTTTATCCGTCTTAAATTCATACAGGGATAGCCTGTTACCTTTTATTAAACGTCTCAGAAAAATTGTTTGTATCTCTGATGGCTCTAAAGCACCTTCGGTGGTTTGATCAAGATTTAATAAATTATTATACAAGGTTACCCTGGCACTTTTGTAAAATTCATAATCAATAATTTCTACTAAAGATGTATTAAGAGGGGTCAGGGAAAGAGTATCACCGCTGCCATTCTCATTTTTAAAAATTATAAACTCATCCGGATTTCTTTTGTTAGTATATTCTGCAGTAAAGCCTTTTTTATGCTCTCCCTCTCTTGTAACAAAGTTTACGGGTTTGTATAGCTTACTCTGTGCAATTATGTTGGTGTGGCACAAAAGAAAATACGTTACAATAAAAATTTGGAGAGTAAATGCAGATCGTGTTATCAATTTCAGCTTTTAAATTAATGAGTGATTGTAAGATTGAAACCCGGTGTAACTGTAAAACTTACACCTTCACTTAAAGTAAAACTTACGATAATTCATAGATTACATTAGTATAGTTCCATGAGAGCTAAATACAAGATAAGATGAGACAAACTACCTACAGCAAGGTAGCGGTATGATTAACAAATTAGTGTTGACAGCAAAAAAATATTACAAAGTCCTCTTAACCTCCACTTCTTCAAAAGCTTCAACCATGTCCCCTGGTTTTATGTCATTGTAATTTTTAATGATAAGGCCACATTCCATGTTTGTGGTAACTTCTTTTACATCATCTTTAAATCTTTTCAAACTTCCTAATTCGCCGGTATGAATGATGATGCCCTCTCTTACTAAACGTATCCTGTTATTGCGGGCAACTTTACCATCTATTATCATACAGCCTGCCACGGTAGCTTTATCAAATTTGTATGATTCTTTTATTTCGGCAATACCAAGAATTTTCTCCTGGATCTTTGGTTCCAGCATCCCTTCCATGGCGCTTTTAACCTCATCAATAGCATCGTAAATAATGGAGTATGTTTTAATTTCAACGCCTTCGTTCTCTGCCAGTTTAGATGCCTGCAAAGATGGGCGAACGTTGAAGCCTATTATTACAGCATCAGAAGCTGTTGCTAAAAGAACATCGCTTTCGGTAATTTGCCCAACACCTTTATGCACTACACTTATTACAATTTCTTCAGTGCTCAGCTTTTGTAATGAATCACTTAATGCTTCTACAGATCCATCCACATCACCACGTATAATAAGGTTAAGCTGCTTAAAGTTACCCAAAGCAAGGCGACGTCCTATTTCATCTAAAGTAATATGTTTTTTGGCACGAATACCCTGCTCACGTAAAATTTGTGCCCTTCTGTAAGCAGTTTCTTTTGCCTCTGATTCATCTTCATACACCTTAAAGGTTTCCCCTGCCTGAGGTGCTCCGTTCAATCCCAAAATTAAAACAGGTGTGGCAGGGGGAGCGGCTTCCACTCTTTGATTACGCTCGTTAAACATAGCTTTTACCCTGCCGTAATTTTGGCCGGATACCAGGAGATCTCCTTGTTTTAAAGTTCCGTTTTGTACCAGTATAGTGGCCACGTATCCACGACCTTTATCTAATGAAGCTTCAATCACAGTACCACTCGCATTTTTGGATGGATTTGCTTTCAGATCCTGCAATTCAGCTTCTAATAAAATCTTATCTAATAGTGCATCTACATTCAGCCCGTTTCTGGCGCTTATTTCCTGGCTCTGATATTTTCCTCCCCAGTCTTCTACAAGAATGTTCATGCCAGACAATTGTTCTTTTATTTTTTCTGCATTGGCACCATCCTTATCAATTTTATTTAAGGCAAAGATCATAGGGACATTTGCTGCCTGGGCATGAGAAATAGCTTCTTTTGTCTGAGGCATAACTGCGTCATCAGCAGCAATTACAATTACTGCAATATCTGTAACCTTAGCACCACGGGCCCTCATAGCAGTAAACGCTTCATGACCGGGAGTATCTAAAAATGTAATAGCCCTGTCATCTTTTAATATTACTTCATATGCACCTATGTGCTGGGTAATACCCCCGGCTTCGCCAGCTATAACATTAGTATGGCGTATATAATCAAGCAACGAAGTTTTACCATGATCAACATGACCCATGATTGTTACTATGGGGGGACGTGGTTTCTGATCTTCTTCCCTATCATCAGCTTCATCTTCTTCTATTTCAGCTTCATCCTCAATACCAATAAATTCTACCTCATATCCAAACTCGCCAGCTACCAGTTCAATCACATCTGCTTCAAGCCGCTGGTTAATAGATACCATTATACCAAGACTCATACACTTACTTATAACCTCTGCAAAACTTACATCCATAAGATTTGCAAACTCACTTACTGATATAAATTCTGTTACCTGTAATTTGTTATCAGCAGTAGTTTCACCACCCATGTTTTCGGCTGCTTCATCTCTTTTAGCTTTGCGGTATTTTGCTTTTAAGCTTTTTCCTCTGCCGCCTGAGCCTGCAAGCTTAGCCTGGGTTTCACGAATTTTATCCTGTATTTCTTTCTGATCAATTTCTTTATCATCTCGCTTTGCAAATGCAGGGGCGTTTCTGTTAAACCTGCCTGCTCCGGCACCAGTGCCTTGCGGACGGTTGCCCTGGTATGGACGGCTTATTACCTGCCCGGCTGCGTTAGTATTATTGTTTGGGGTACGCTGAAAGTTTGATTGTGGGCCATTGCCAACTTTTTTCTGATCAACAGGTATACGCTTTCGTTTCCGTTTTTCATCATGTGTTGTTTTGGGGCGGGCATCATTAGCAACAGGCAGATCAATCTTACCCATTATTTTGGGGCCTTCTAATTTATCGGCCTTAATATTTTCTATAACCGGTTCAGTTTTTAGAGGCTCGGGTTCAGTTATTTCTACAATGGGCTGAGGCTCTTCAACAGGAGGTTCGGGCTCTTCTTTTTTCTTTGTTTTTTTCGGGGATTCTTTTTTAGAAGAATCTTCTTTTATATCTTTTTTCTTCGATTCTTTTTTTGGCCTGGTTGAGGAATTTATAGCATCCAGATCTATTTTATCTATTACTTTAGGCTGCTCTATTTCGGGAGGTAATATATTTGTTATTTGGGGAGAAGAAGCAACTGGTTCAGCAATTAACGAGACTTCAGGCTTAGGAGGTTCCGGTACAGGCACTTCTATTTTCTCTTCTTTTATTTCTTCAACAGGAGGCGCTGGAGGAGGAGGTGTTGCTGCTGCTTTTGCATATTCCTTCTTCCTTATTGAGAGATCTTCTTCATCTCTTTTTTTCTTTAAGTCAGCAGTAGCATTTTTAGGCAGATCAATTTGTTCAGCTTTTTGTTTCGCAGCTTTATCCTGCTGAAACTCCAGTTGCAGAACACGGTACATATCTTCCGTAATTTTTGATGTTGGCTTAAGATCATCACTGCTGAAACCCTTGGATACAAGAACATCAATCAATGTATCTTTCCCTACATTAAACTCTTTGGCTGCCGCCATTAACCTTGGTGTATTTACTTCTGACATAGAGCCCCTCCAAACCTCCCTGGAGGGGAGGGTTTAAAAACTCCGAAAACCTTGCCTGATGCAATATTCACCGGATTTTTAAAATTCTTTTTATTGTTATAAATATTCAATGCTAACCTAATTATTTTCAATTTTTAACTTTCTTAAAGTCCCTCCGTTGGAGGCCCGCCCGGATGACCGGGTCGGACGGGGATTTAGGGAGGCTTCTTTACTCCTTTTTAAACTCATCAGTCAACACCCTTCTTACTTCTGCAATAGTTTCCTTTTCAAGATCTGTTCTGCGTTCCAGTTCTTCATTAGATAAATCCAAAACGCTTCTTGCAGTATCACAACCTACTCTTTTTAATTCATCAATTATCCACGGCTCTATTTCATCAGTAAATTCATCAAGGTCTATATCATAATCTTCCACTTCTCCTTCATTATCTCTGAACACATCAATTTCAAGCCCGGTCAGTTCACATGCAAGCTTTATGTTTACCCCTCTTCTGCCTATAGCAAGAGAAACCTGGTCTGGCTTTAAATAAACATTTGCATGTTTCGTTTCCATATCAACATCCATGCTGGTAATTTTAGCAGGTGTTAATGACCGCTGAATTAAAAGCTGTATGTTGTTTGTCCAGTTAATAACATCAATATTTTCATTTTTTAATTCCCTGACAATACCATGAATACGGCTTCCCTTCATACCTACGCAGGCACCCACGGGATCAATCCTGTCATCAAAACTTTCAACAGCAACTTTGGCCCTTTCTCCCGGGTCTCTTACTATTTTTCTGATTACAATAAGGCCATCAAAAATTTCAGGAACTTCAATTTCGAGCAATTTAGCAAGAAAAGAGGTATCAGTACGAGAAACAATTATTAACGCCTGGCTGTTTTTCAGTTCTACTTTTTTTACTACAGCCCTGATACTCTCTCCCTTCTTAAAATAATCAGAAGGAATTTGCTCTGATTTGGGAAGTATCATTTCATTGCCTTCTTCATCTAATAATAAAATTTCTTTTTTCCAAACCTGGTAAACTTCGCCATTAACTATATCGCCAACACGGTCTTCATATTTTTTTATTAAGATGTTCTTTTTAAGATCATTGATACGGCTTGCCAGTGTTTGCTTTCCGGCTAATATAGCCCTGCGGCCAAACTCCTTTTGAATATCAACTTCCTCATACAACTCTTCGCCAACCTGGTAATCGGGTTCAATTTTAATGGCATCTTTATATTCAATTTCAGTTAAGGTATTATATAAGTCATCATCATCTACAATAGTTCTTCTTCTGAATATTTCAAGGTCACCTTTCTGGTCATTTACAATAACATCAAAGTTTTCATCAGAGCCATATTTTTTACGAATGAGTGTTTTAAAAACATCTTCCATTACTTTCATTAACGTTGGACGGTCAATGTTTTCTGCATCTTTAAATTCCTGGAAGGAATCAATTAAATTGATACTGGCCATTACATGGATTTTTAAAAAGTTACCAGCACTTTTGTGTGCTTAATCTGATTGAATAAAATAGTTATTTCTTTATCCGGATCGCCGCCGGGTAATTTTTTTCCTTTCACTTTACCTGTTGTTTCCCCGATTATAATCTCATCATCATTTACAGAAAAGAGTTTGCCTTGTTTTTTAGATTCATCTGTAAGTACCACTTCAACTGTGCGGCCAATATTTTTTTTATACTGGCGGGTTAATTTAAGCGGCTCATCCACACCGGGAGAAGAGACTTCCAGGGAAAAGTTTCCATTTTCAAACAAGGAATTTTCTTCAATATATTTATACAAAGCCCGGTTTATCTGAACACATTTTTCAATACTAATGCCATTATCAGCATCTAAAAAAACTATGATGTTATTACCGGAATTTATTTTTACTTCAACAACAAAAACATCTTCACTGTTTTGCAGTAAAGAATTCAGGCAGCTTTCAATAGCGATTTGGGGTGCCGCGTTAATCATACTACAGTTTATCAAAAAGAAGAAGGGAACTTTTCGGTTCCCTTCTGTTGTTCATTTTCTGATGCAAATATAAGGCAAATACGTTTTACGCTCCAAATTATAGTTAAATAAAAATTTATTAAAAGGTTAGCAGATTTAAATAATATTTTTACGCTATGAATATTATACGCTTAGCCGGGGAAATATTTCTAATATATCTTTTATACAGGTTAATATTTGATTTTATTATTCCCATTTATCAAACTACCAAAAAAGTGAAAAAGCAGTTTGGGGAGATGCAATCGAAAATGCAGGATCAGAATACGTATGGTTCTAAAAATACTCAGCAAACCAAACCTTCATCCACACAACCTCAAAGGAAAAAAGAAGAATACATTGACTATGAAGAAATAAAAGACTAACCGTGTAAGGTGAATGGTAAATTGTCAATGTTCAACTTTCAGCTCTTCCAAATCTTCAATCTTCCCTCCCTTTTCAAGTAAAATAGTCTGCAAACCTGCAGCCTTTGCTCCTTGTATGTTATTGAGTGTATCATCAATAAAAACTGCTGACTGAGGCTGTAAATTATTTTCATTTAAAACAAACTGGTATGCATCAACATGTGGTTTTCGTAAACCGATTTCATGTGAGTAATAAGCCTTATCAAAATATGAATTAAATGACTGGTTGCCAATAGTGGCATCAAAAATTTTATTGAATGCTTTGTAGTGAATAATATTAGTATTGCTTAGTAAGAAGAGTTTGTATTTTGATTTTAATTGGGCAAGATAATTTATACTGTCTTTTCTAAAATCTAAAAGAATAGCATTCCATGCTTTGGTAATATCTTCGTTAGTGATGGGTTTATCAGTGCATTTTTTTATACCCTCACAAAATTCTTCTTCATTTATTCTACCAGTTTCAAGATCGGCAAATAAAGGATTAGATTCCGATTGATTATAGAGTTCATCAAAGTTTATTACTCCAAGCGCTTTAAAAGCCTCGCTCACTTTTAAAAAATCAATATTTAGAAGTACACCTCCCAAATCAAATATGATGGCTTTAATATTTTGCATTAGTAAAGAAAATTAATTCTGCTCACATGGTGAATTTTTCTATTTTTGCCATCCTTTAAAGGTTTTAAAAAACCTTGGGCCTATAGCTCAGTTGGTTAGAGCACCTGACTCATAATCAGGTGGTCCCAGGTTCAAATCCTGGTGGGCCCACAAACGATACCGGGTTTCAGATAAGCAATGTCTGAAACCTATTTTATTTGCAGCAACCTATAGCATTCGTTCAAGTTTCGAAAAAGTCGCTTGCCATCCATTTAAGTAATCATGCTTAGATGCAGTTCCGATATTGGAGTGTTGGAATAGCATTCGGGTAAAATTGCCTTCAGAAGTAAGTGCTATGGTAACGAACGATTCAACACCTAGTTCACTTTTCCACATCCAACTGAAATTTAGTTTACTGAATTTCTGTACATCAATATAAACACCACTACAGGAGTGTTCCGTTTGATCAGCATCTCTAAAGGTGATTTCAAAAGATCCACCTTTTCGCACATCAAGTTTTGCTTTTAATACCTTGCCATTAGGGTCAGACCCAAACCATTTAAGAATAAGAGATGGCTCAGTCCAGGCTTTCCATACATTTTTTATTGGTGCGCTAATCAGCACGCTAATTGTTACCGCATCATTATCCGCTGTCTCCATTTTTTTTAAAATTGAAACTGATAAGAAATTTTTTCAATGAGTATACAACTCTGGCCTGTTAATTCTTCTGGTTATATGGTGTATAATTTTCCCACTGCCAGGGTGTGAAAGTATCTTTAATGGCAAATTCCAGGAGTTCTTTAAAAATGCTTTCGCCATTGTCATTATTTGTCATAATGATTAAGGCTATTTCTTTATCAGGAAAACAGATAGAATAATGTCCCCAGCCATCATCATGTCCTTCTTTAAAAAAAGCTCTTCCATAAGGTGTTTGAAATACTCCAACACCTAAACCATAACTTAATGCTATGTTGTCGTTATCTGAGCTGTCTACCCGGGATAAGGGCCCAAATTGGCTTCTTGATCTGATGCGTATTTGTGGCCTGGTCATTTCATTGAAGCTTTGTTTAGTTAATCCTTGTCTTCCAATTAGTGCAGTATAAAATTTGGTAAAGTCACTCAAAGTTGTACTCATAGAACCGCCTGCACTTGCTTCCTTCCATTTCATTAATTCGTAAGGCTCTTTTTTTGCATTGTATCCATAACAAATGTTTTCATCAAACCGGTTTTGCCAAACCTGACTTGTATTAATCATTCCAAACGGTTTAAAAACTCTTTCCTGTGATATAGTCTCGTAATCTTTCCCCGTTATTTGTTCTATTATAAACTGGAGCAGGTAAAGTCCTTCGCCGGAATAGCTATACCTGGTGCCTGGCTCAAATTTAATTTTCAGTTTTTTATCAGCTTCAAACCATCGCCAGTTGGGGAAACCCGTGGTGTGGGTAAGGCACATCCTCCCGGTTATTTTTTTATAACGGTCGTCATTTTTTAAATCCTGGTAGCCCCTGTTCCAGCCTGGTATTTTATAATCAACCAAAGGTTTGTCAAGATATTCAATAAGTGGTTTATCTAAGTCTAATACCTTTTCCTGTACAAACTGCATAGCGATGTAAGCAAAAACTGTTTTAGCAAAGGAGGCCGCATACATTACTGATGATTGTTGTAACGGCTCATTTTTTTGAACATTCGCCATTCCAAAAGTTTTACTGAATACAGGTTTATTTTTATTGAATACAGAAATAGCAACACCCGTAATGTTTGCTGTTTTCATAAGATATTCAATTTTATTTTGCAGGTTACTTACGGAAATTTTTGTTCCATCAATTCTTTTAATAGTCTGCTCCAAAGGCACTACCGCAAAGGATAATAAGAAAACAGAAAGGAGAAATTTTTGGTTCATTAAGATATGTTTAATAACAATTTTAAATTTTCTCTTGC
This sequence comes from Ginsengibacter sp., assembly GCA_039922095.1. Taxonomy (GTDB): domain Bacteria; phylum Bacteroidota; class Bacteroidia; order Chitinophagales; family Chitinophagaceae; genus Ginsengibacter. The sequence continues at coordinate 28,038 of JBDSAQ010000475.1, forward strand.
AATTAGAATTGTAGGATTAAGAATTAACCTTCCCGGTGCCATAGCCACCATTATTGTGCGATGTTTATTTTTGACAATTGATTTCCAGCAGCCTCATAGAGTTGTTAAACTCCAGGGAATCTGTATTTTTAAACACAAGCCTTTCATTAATAGTTTCTATATCCCCATAGCCTTCTATAAAATAATTTCCCTGCTTCTTAAAAACTACCTGCCTTACTGAAATACTTCCCTCAGACATAAAGGTATAGTCTGCTACAAGCAAATCTCCTTTCATACCACCTTGTATTGTTCCCTCATTTTTATCTTTTTCTTTTAGTTTATAAACCAGGGTGCCGGTAATTGATTTACTGGTATGAATAAGTTTTAAAGTTATTGTATCATTTGAATTAATAAACCTGTAACAGTTAGCTGGTGAAGGTTTAGCAGGTGTTTCAGTTTGGGAAGCTAAGTTTTTATTATCACTCTCACAGGAAGCTATAGAAGCAAAAAGTAAGAGAAAGAAATTAATTTTCATGTTCATAATATTATTTAAAATTATTGAGTAATCAATTAAGGCTTTAGACGTAATTTATAATTGTCAAACCATAAGATAAGTATACAAATAAACTTATCTTTTCCTAACATACAAGCCTTCTACTGATATTTACTTTTCCCACCTGGTAAAGATTCCTTCGTGAGACTTTATGAATCACATCCCCATGGTCTTCTATAAAATAATTTTCCTGCTTCTTAAAGTTTACTATCTTTTAATGTGCCTATATTGGTAACTTACCGAAAAAGAATAACAAAACCCCGGTAACAATTTATTCAATTAAACCAAAACATAACCTTTATGAAAGCTCTTATAGTCTGTTTGAATATTGCCATATTATTTACCCAAATTGTCTGTTCGCAAAACGTTGGAATTGGGATTCTGAATCCAGCATATGCCCGCCTGATGGTGAATGGCAACCAGGATGGAGTAGTGACAATGTATGGTTCTGATAGGTCTGGAATCTCAATTGGAGCAAATAATCCAGAGATCGGATTCAATTATTATAATAGCAGCGGCGACAAGACGATGAAAGCAGGCTATGCCGCTAATATAGGGATGGATCCGGCTAACGGAGGTATCTATCTGGGAAACTTCAACGGTAATCAGTCGGCTTCCAATTTTGGCGCTATTGCGGGATACCGAAAAGTAATCACGGTAACACAGTCGGGTAATGTAGGTATTCATACTAGTCTACCGACCAGTGCACTGGAAATTTATAGCACTACAGATAACGCGTCGAGTTTGCCAGGTCTCAGACTTACCGTCAACAATTCTTATGGGTTAAGTTCCTGGAATATTTTTTCTTATGACGGAGGGGTTTTTTCCCGCAACTTTATCTTCTCCCTGTACGGAACACAAAAAGCCAGCATCTCCGGATTAAATGGTTCTTATTATGCCGTGTCTGACCGCAATTGCAAAAAGGAAATTGAATATATGAATGATGGTAATATGCTTAGTAAACTAATGCAGTTAAAACCCGCAACTTATTTAATGAAGGAAGAACCAGAAAGCGGTGATAAACAAATGGGATTTATTTCGCAAGATGTTGAACTTATTTTCCCGGAGATCGTTTCTATGATCAGCGGAGTAAAAATGATGAATTATACAGGCCTGATTCCTGTCGCTATCCAAAGTATAAAAGAACAGCAGCAACAAATCCTTGCACTAAAAAATGAGAACGAAGCTTTAAAAGCGAATATAGAGGAACTCCGCCAAATGATATTGAGCAAGCTTAATAATTAGTTTATTTTCCCTGTAGTTTATGCCTTCGTTGTGTGGTGTGTAAGGATTCCATTCGTGATGACCAGTCGCCCTGCTGATAAATATGTGATTGAAAAAGGCAGCTGTAGGTACCGGCCTTAAGTTTGTACCAGCCAAATTATTGCTCGGCCAAACCGTAAGAGTATCAAATATTATTTGGCTTTTTACACAGTTCAGGTTGTGGGATGCGTCTATTTCAATGTCACTTTCCAGTATCTAATAGTTCCCCTACCTCCACATTCGTAATCATAGCCACAGATATTTGATTTAATGACACTGTCTATTATATAATTAGTTGGAATAAATTCCTCATTGGTAATTTTGTATCCTTCAATAGTATTTAAGATAACTGCTTTGCTTGGTTGAAAACAATTACCGTTTAAATCCGCTGGCCCAAGCCAGTATGAAACTATAGCTCCCGAATATTTATTTGTTTGGAGCTGGTATATCGTGTCATAGTCAACGCATAGCCTCTCTGTCGAATTTAATGATACGTCTCTTAATTCATTGCGGGTCGTAATTCCCTTTTCTTTAAAGTATTTATAAAGCAGTGCCTTTGCTTCTTTTGCCGTTAAGTTTTTATTCGACATGTAAGCGCTCTTTGTATCAGCTAAAACGATGGTTGTATCTAAAAGAGATAAGCGTTCTGCTTTTGAAATTGCAGCGCTTGGTTCCTTATTAAGCTCAATAAGAGGGTCGCTAATGCTCCCTTGATCTTTACAGGATGAACTGTAAAGAATTATTATCAATGTTAATGCGCTCTTGATTTTCGTTCTCATTAGTAGGATGTTCTTAGTGTAGCAAAACGAGAAAGTATTTGGATGGCAGGATATTCATAGAAATCCTTTAGAGGGTAAAGATAAAAAGTTGATGATACATATAACAGCTAAATTTTAATATAAGACTGCATATCAGATGCACAATGAACGTAACAGTGAAGCACTGTTACGTGCACCCAAGAAATTCACCTGATGGGTACATTTTGAGGCCGACGATCACTAAATGCAAGTATTAATGTGATAATACCAATTATAAAAAAACTTAAAATAATAGGGAGCACGCTTTCTTTCATTAAATTACTTATAACTGAACCGATTGCTGCGCCAACAAAAAAGAAAGACGTTCCGTAAATAGAAGAAGCAAGACCTGCCATATTCCCCATAGGCTCCATTGCCAGGGCACTGCTGTTTGGTTCAACTGCTAAATTAATTCCCAGTAATATTGCAACTGCACTAGCAAATAAAAACATTTGAGGCGGGTTACTAAATATAACCGCACACAATAATAAAAGGGCAGCAATGATGGTGTAAAAGATAAGCAGCCATTTTAGGGTCAGGCGGGCTCCATACCTATGTGCAAGCCGGGAGTTTGTCAGTGTTGATAAAGCCATCCACAAACCAATACCCGCAAAAATCCATGCAAATAACTCCGGCTTTCTGTATATATCACTTACAATATGCTCCGAACTGGAAACCCAGGAACTCAGTCCTGTAAAAAGAACAGTTGTAATTGCGGTATAGCGAAGAAATATCCTGTTGCTTAAAACTTTTTTTATGGATTGAGCTATACCTGTCATATTTAATGAACTGCGTTGTTCTTTTGGAAGCGATTCTTTCAGCCTGAGCGACCAGATAAATACAATAACAGCAAACAACGGCGGCGTAAGAAATACCATACGCCATGATGCTATAGATAAAATGGCTAAACCAAGGAAAGGAGCAAACACAGGTGTGGAAAGGAAAACGGTAAAGATCAACGACATTATACCTGCCATCTGGTCTCCGACAAACCTGTCACGCACACCCGCAATAGTTGTCATAAAAACAGCTGATGCACCTATACCTGCCACAAACCGTGCGGCGAACATTATACCTATGGTAGGAGCAAAAGTTGCTGCTATTCCACCAATGATATACAAAGGGAACCCGACACGCAGTATTGCCAGCCTTCCAAAACGATCTGACAGCGCACCAAAAATAATCTGCGCAACCTGGCCCAAAAAAAAGAATATAACAATTTGTGCCGGCGCTGTTGATTCTGCACTTAATCCAAAATGTTTCCTTACCTCACCAAATACAGGCAACATAATATCAATTCCCAATGCTGTAAGCATCATTATACACGCAGACAGGGCTATAAATTCAGCTGTTTTCATTTTCATTGTGATGATGCAAATTTTTCACTGTTTTCTAAAGTCATTTCGAAGCAAATCTTAGCGGCAGTTTGTTTATGTGACGAATAATTATTTGCATACATTAATTAAACTTCCTTTTTTTAAGTCGCTTAATAAATATGTTACATGCTTTACAGTGTCCACTTTAGGTTTTTCTTCCACATTGTAAAAATCAAAAGTGTTGTCTGCATTTAATTTTATTGAATAGTTATTTGAGAAACTACCGGGGCTATAAACTCCTATAAAAAATCTAAATTTGGAAGAGTCAGTGTAATACACAGCGTTTAAGTAGTCATTCCCACATTTGTACTGAACCTGCGACATGTAATAACCACCGTCAATTTTATATGATGAAGCGTCATAATAATCGCTGTCGCACCTAATTGTATTTTTCCCAAAAACCGGAACTGCGTTAAGGCAGCTTGAATCGGAATAATGATTTGTGTATAGTTCAGATTTTGAAATTCTTTTAGTCTCCAAAGTGTCAGGGATATAGGAGGATGCTACATTGTAAGCTTCTATACTGTTTCCTTCTTGCTTAGCAAATAAGAATTCATGTTCATCGTACGAACCAATTTTTTTTCGAAAACTAATTGAATCGGTTATATAGCAATCAATATTTTCACCCCATACGCCAGCGTCAAACGTTTTATACCTTTCAAGAAATAAAGAATTAGAAATTGGAGATGAGCCGAGAAATTTGCACTTGTATGAATACAAACATGAATTGCAAAGTATTACAATGGAAAGTAAAACAGGCAGTTTAGGTTTCATAATTTTAAAAGTCTGCTCTAATTGCCGCTAACGCGTAAATATATTACACTCGTTCATCTTTTTACAAAAGCGCAAATTGATTTTTCAGTAACTTAATCTTCGCCGTAGCTAATTGTCGTTGCGCCAATACAACTTTTATCTTTATATAATAAGGCTCATATCTTCTCCATTTCCTCACTCACAAAATCCATCAACATCTTAATATTCTCCGGAGAAAAATCAAACTTTAACCCGGCTGCTTCGTAAAGTTGTGGTAAGGTTTTGGTGCCGCCGAGAGCTAAGGCATTCATATAATTATCTAATGCTTTTTCGGGATCTTTTTTGTATTGCATCACATGCCAATTGCCCATGCTCTATCCTTAGTATGCTTAAATAAAAGTAATGCTGTCCTGAGTTTTAATTCGATGTTTGAAAATATGACAGAATAATGTCTCGAACCTGGGAGCGAATTACAACTTCTTCGTTTGGGTTTCGATTTCGCCAATAAAGTTCTTTATACATTGAAACTTTTCCTCTTTTTTTGTCAACTATAACTCCAATCATTATTGAGTAAGAACTGTTTGGTTCAGTATCATAAATTCCTAAAGAAGCAATCTCTATGGTTTTCCTTTTAAAATATTGTTTTTTTAAGTTTTCGAGCGTTCTTGTAAATCCACTTTGAAAAATAAATAACCCATAATTTTCCCCTAATGAATCCAGGATATTCAATAGAAATTTTGGAGCATTAACCTTACTTGGAAATGACGATCCCTTCACTGCTCTAATTAAATGAATATTTGAGTTTACAATTTCTTCTCCAAGTTTATCATTGCATTCCAAATATTTTGTCTTTACAGTTGATGGAATGTATTTGATCAATTGACCCCTAATTTCATTTTCGGCATCTTGTGAGAAGCTTTCACTTCTAACCTGCTTGTCTCCAATTTCTATTACTTTAATATTGGAGTAATTTGGGAAAATTAGAAGTGTACCAATCGAACTACCATCTTTATTATTAAATGTTCGCTTACCTGGTGAACATTCCCAAAAAAATATTGGCAATAAAAAGAGGTATATGTAAGAAAATTTAAGTTTCATAAAAAATATCTGCCAACAAGTAAATTTATGGCACTCACGCCGGCTTTTCAAGAATACAAATATGGTGCACAATGATAGCCGATATGATATTAAAAATTGTAAAGAAAGCAGCGGCAGTAAAATGGTCATTTTCAAATCTGGCAGCCATTGTACGATTGCATTTAATGACATACATTGATCTTACTGGCTTTTTAAAATCACCCGAAAAAGCACTGCTCAAATTATTCAGCAAATCAAAGGCATATAATTATAATCAGCTATTGCTAATCACATAGAGCCTGCTAACAAAAATTATAGATTTAGGATAGCTCAAACGCAATAACCATCATAAATAAACAGATCAATTTATTTTTTACCGGACAGTAATAGTTACAAACTCAGGACAGCAAATGGGCTTTTCGTCTACTCCACTTAATGTAAGCAGCAGTTAAAGTCTGTCAACTTTTAGAAGTAGGTAATTTCTGCGACGCTTGCTTCAACGACTTTCCAGTTTTTTATCAATACACCTAATCCGTGTTCTATGTCCCATGTACAGTCAAACTCAATAGCAATAGTTCCTTCTTCGCAGTTATGTCTTTTTTGAATATGAACAATTGCAGGAGTTATAAAGGGTTTCAAATTTTCAGGTGTCGTTGGTGTCGGCAAATGTTTTTCAAGTTCTTTGTCGCTAATACCGCCTGCCATTGTCCAGCCTTCCTTATAGTCTGCGTATGAGCTTTTGTAAAACTCAAATACTTTTTTAAAAATTTCTGGTGTCAGCAGGTCTTGCTTTGCAATAAAGCCATCATAATTTTTCTTTTGTATGTCACTAATTGAGTCTTTTGTGTCTGTGAACAAAACTTCAATAGTTGTGTCAAAAGAATTATACTTTGCTGATAGTTTATATTCTTTCAGTGTTGTGTCGGTCATGGATTGTTTTGAATTGTCTTGTTGAGTTTGCAATTTGCTTTGGTTATCCTGGTTGCATGAACAAATGAATCCTGTTAAAATTATAAAGGTCAGTCGGAGCATGAGGTCATTAATTGCTGCTTACGTTGAAGCATTTGCGATGGCATGGCAATAGCGAACTGGCAGCCGGGTACAAATGCCGAAATGAAAAACTGAAATTGAAGATATGAACTAATGTTGAACAGCCTACTGTCGGCTGGAACCAAAGCTGATAGATGATTTTCAGACGAATGTTTAATGTCCAGCCATGCTATTGCAAATGCAATGTGTGTGTCCAGCGAAGCTGCCTATGTGATGAGAGCAGGTCTCTCGATGGGAGAAGAGGAGCAGCCTTCACCATCAAACCGGTTGTATGCTGCGTTGTTCTAAGGAGCAAGGTGGTGAACGAT
>JBDSAQ010000476.1:0-3317 GCA_039922095.1 Ginsengibacter sp.
CGCATGGCGCAGTGGTATGCCAAAGGCAAGCTTAAAAAGGGAGACAATTTCATTCACGAAAGTATTATCGGCTCAAAATTTATCGGCACTATTGAAGAAGAAATTCCAAATGCCTTTGGCACCGGCGAAACAGCAATAAAGCCTGGCATTGAAGGCTGGGCAAAGATTTTTGGCTACAACACTATTAGTATTGATGAAGAAGATGATCCGTATGCATTTGGTTTCCAGGTGATATAAAAAGTACGTTAACTACTGTAGCAGGATGCAGTTACTGATTTGGCGGTACACTGTAGTCTGTCATCTGTCAACCGTCAACTTTAACAAATGAAAGCTCTGATAATTGGTGGTGGAATAATCGGGTTAAGCTCGGCATATTATTTAAAACAAAGCGGCTGGGATGTAATTGTATTAGAAAAAACTGATCTCACTGATAACTGCTCTTATGGAAACCTGGGGATGATTGTTCCAAGTCATTTTGTTCCGATCGCCGCTCCCGGAATTTTATCGCAGGGAATCAAGTGGATGCTCAATAGCAGAAGCCCCTTTTATATAAAGCCATCACTAAATATTGATTTAATAAGCTGGGGACTTAAATTTATAAAAAGTGCCACCCAACAAAATGTTGACAGAGCAGCTTTACCGCTTATAGACATAAATTTATTGAGCAGGTATTTATATGAACAATTGCAAATTACGCCGGGGTTTAATTTTGGTTTAGAGAAGAAAGGAATTTTAATGTATTACAAAACAGAAAAGTTTGCGGCGCACGAGACATTTTTAGCGGCTCAGGCTAAAATACTTGGCCTGGATGTAAGTGTTTTAAATAAACAAGAACTCCAGGCTCTTGAACCAGGCACAGCGTTAGATGTCTTGGGCGCTGCACATTATCGCTGTGATGCGCATTTATATCCTGATAAATTAATGGTTCAATTACTTACTTATCTAAAAACATCAGGAGTAAAATTTGAAACAAATAATGCAGTAAACAAAATAATTACAGTGAATGGAAAAATAAAAAAAGTAATAACTGCAAATGGTGAATATGAAGCAGACATGATATTAATAGCAGGCGGCTCATGGCTTCCACAATTATGTAAAATGGCTGGCGTTAATGTTCCCCTGATGCCGGGTAAAGGATATTCATTTACAATTAATCAACCCGAAAAAAAATTAAATATACCTGCAATATTGTGTGAAGCCCGTGTTGCAATAACGCCAATGAATGGCCACATGCGGTATGGCGGCACTATGGAAATTGCTTCAGTAAATAATAAAATAAATATGAACAGAGTAGAAGGAATTGTAAATTCTGTTCCCCGATATTTTCCTGATATGCAATTACAAATGCCGGCAAAAAAAGACATTTGGTATGGCTTCAGACCCTGTACCCCTGATGGATTACCATATATTGGTTATTCAAAAAAAGTAAGCAATTTAATTATTGCAGGGGGGCATGCAATGAGTGGATTAAGCCTCGGTCCGGCAACAGGAAAGATAGTAGCGGAGTTAGCCAATGGTGTAAACACATCAGTAAACATTGATGCATTTGCCCCTGAAAGATTTTCTTAATTTATTGGTATTTTCAATCCTTAGAAGCCATCATCCGAAAGGTTTTTAATCCTCTCTCCAATAGCGATCAGGAGGGAGAGTGGGGTTGAGGTCAGGCGAAAGGCCCGAAGCTTAAATGCAAGAATAATTTCTTCTCACTTCTTGATAAAACTAAAATAATTATGAACAAAGGGATCCTGATAATTCTATTCTTTTCCTGCTCATTCACCATCACAGCCCAGATGAGAAAAGAGTACGTGCCTTGCAACGATATGCCTGATATCATACAAAATTATTATGCAGACCTAACAGCATTAAACAGGGTTTATATAGTTAATGGTTCGCCGGAAAAAAGAGAGCGGTTTAAAAGACTTGGTGAAGATTATCTCAATAAAATAGATCAACTAAAATTTAATTCATTAACACAGGGATGCAAAGCAGATTATGTATTATTTAAAAGAGATTTGAATGAAGTTGTTTTCCAGTCTATTGTTGAGGCAAACGAATACAATGATGTACAGCGCTGGTTTCCGTTTACTGATTCTATTTATGCCTTTGAAAAAACACGCCGCCGTGGCGGAGATATAGATGCAAAAAATGTAGCTCATGTTTTCTTTAGTGCTACCAAACAATTACAACAGTTGCAGTTGAGATTAAACTATGAAAAAAGTATAAATGTAAACAATGAACGAAGGGCTTCAATCATAATCCACGGGCTGCAGGATGCAGCAAAAAATGTGTTCACTTTTTATAACTCCTACGATCCTTTATTTACATGGTGGGTTCCGGATACGTATAAAAATTTAGATAGTTCATTAGCGAATTATGATACTGCATTTAAAAAAGTAGCTGAAAAAAATTCACCCAATAAAGATTCAAGCGGTATTGTTGGTTACCCGATCGGGAGAGATGAAATAGTGAGACAGTTAAAGTATGAGTTGATCCCTTATACGCCGGAAGAGCTTATTCAAATTTCGAATAAGGAATTTGCCTGGTGTGATAAAGAAATGCTGAAAGCTTCTGCTGAAATGGGCTTTGGAAACGATTGGAAAAAAGCTTTGGAAAAAGTAAAGCAAAGCTATGTTCTTCCCGGTGAACAACCTGGCGCAATGGTTAAATTGTATAATGAATCCGTGGCATTTTTAAAAGCAAAAGATTTAATAACCATTCCCCCACTGGCAGAAGAAACATGGCGCATTGCAATGATGAGTCCGAAACAGCAATTGGTAAATCCATTCTTTTATGGTGGTGAAGAGTTTGCCATTTCTTATCCAACTAATACAATGGATTATGATGCACGTATGATGAGTATGCGTGGCAATAATCCTCATTTTTCCCGGGCTACTGTACATCATGAATTAATTGCCGGCCATTACCTGCAGCAGTTCATGAATGAAAGAGTAAATACTTACCGTCATTACGAAACCGCTTTCTGGACGGAGGGCTGGGCACTATATTGGGAAATGTTATTATGGGATCAGGGCTTTCCTCAATCGCCTGAAGACCGCATTGGTATGCTGTTCTGGCGTATGCATCGCTGTGCAAGAATTATTTTTTCTCTAAATTATCACATGAGCAAATGGACACCGCAGCAATGCATTGATTTTTTAGTTGATCGTGTCGGTCATGAACGTGCCAATGCCGAAGGTGAGGTGCGCCGCTCATTTGTTGGCGGTTATAATCCTTTATACCAGGTTGGTTACATGATTGGCGGCTTACAGATTATGGCTTTAAAAAATGAACTGACAGCAGGTAATAAAATGACTTTA
>JBDSAQ010000477.1:0-25989 GCA_039922095.1 Ginsengibacter sp.
GGTGCCTTACCTGGATTTTTCACCAGTGCAAAATGCTTTACAAAATCTTGATAAGGCAACCACAAAGTTTAGCGGGATGTGGTCAAAATCTTTGACTTCATCTGGTAAAGAAGAGGTTAACAAAAAAATGTACCAGGCAGAACAACAATTATTATCAAAAGATGGTTTACCGCGGAGAGGCTGGTATAAACATACTCTTTACGCCCCTGGTGCTTATACAGGTTATGGGGTAAAAACAATGCCCGGCATTAGGGAAGCTATTGAAGAACGGAACTGGAAGGAAGCCCAGGAACAAATTGTTATTGATGCTGAAGCAATAAACAGACTTGCTGCTTATCTTACAGCCGCTAAATAATTTTAATAACTGTTGGAACAACTCTTGGGTATACTCTCTTATTATTTTAAAAAGGGATAATTCCTTTTACGGTTCTTTTTAAATTTCCCGCTTATGATCTCACTCATGGGCTTTTCATATATTTTACTTTCTATCCATGAAATAATATCAAAGTAGGCAAACGCCCTTGTTTCAAATCTGCTTGTTTCGTAATGTTTTATCTTATGTAAAAAGCGCTTAAACTCAGGCTTTATTTTGTCGGGTGATAAGCGGAACGAATCCCGTAAAAAAGTAAACATTTCCTGTTCAATAACAGTTAAATTCTCCATCTTAGCCATAAATCTGTATACTGATTTTACAAGGTATTCAATCAACTCCGAATTGCCCAGCTCATAATGGGCAAGTAAATGGAGAAGCCTGGCATAGCATTGCAGATCTATCCGTAAATCAATATCTCCGTTGATGATTCTGCGCAGATAATCAATAGCAGTTTCATAATCTCCATTACCAAAATACAAAGAAGCTATCTTGTAATTAAAAACTAAAATCCTGTGCCGGTCAATATAAAATCCATACTTACCCAATTTCTCTTCAATCTCAGGAACCAATAATAATCCCTTTCCAAAAGTTCCCTGCATTAAATGTTGATTAATACTTGCACTCGTTACATAAACAAAGGTTTGTATGCGGTTATTATCATGCTGATTGGCTATATCGGTTTTAGCAAACTTTTTAAAATCTTCTAATGTTAAAGCAAACTTTTCATTATTTTTTAAAATGAAATGTGCATTTAAAAGGTTGTGCATTCCTTTTATATAGTGAGCAGTTTCAGCATTTATCATCTGGGGTTGCCAGGTAAAAAGATCAACCCATTTTTGGGTATAGCGGTAATACATTAAAAAGTCCTGTCTTATAAAGGCGTACCAGCTATAGCTTTGATATAAATACAACTTCTCATAAAATCCTTTGTACTCATTAGCGCACTTTGGTAAATTTTCCTGAAAAAATTTAATTACACCAGTTTCGTCTCTTTCACTTCGTGCATGGCCATTTTTAATATACCAGCTATATAATTGTAAAGCAAGATTTGATAACCTGGTTATTATAGTTCGTCTTTCATTTACTTCATTAGCCTCAAGAATTAAACGGTCTGCACGGTTTTGCATGCTTCGTGTAATAAAAAGCGTTTCAATTTTTTTTTCTAAAGAAATCACTTGTAGCAGAAAGCTATCCTGGTTATAAGAAATGGCCAGTTCCTTTACTTTATCAAGTATTTTCAGGCTTTGTAAATACAACCCCTTATTATATAAAATGCGTGCAAAATCCAGTTGCTCGTGCAATTGAAGATCAATGCTCTCTGTACTCTTTATCAGCCTGAGACTGCAAAGTAATTGCTTGTATAAATGGGCTTTTGTATTAGAGAGCTGAGGTTTTTTAATAGAAGAGAGTTTCTTTAAAAGAAGAGATTCATTGTAATCATTTAACTTATCAAGTGCATCGAATAACTCAATAATTTTAAGGTCTTCATTACCTGAGCTTCTTTTTATATAAAGCTTAAAATTCCTTTTTTCAGACTTTTCCAAAGAATGAATCAATTGAAATAACGCATCTGAAGTTCTGTTGGCCATCATTAATTGATTTTTGTAAAACGTACTGCCAATAATGGATACAGCGTAATTTTACTATTCTTAGCCGTAATAAAATCTATTATAAGTAGTTTTGAACAATAAAATAACACATCCTACATTTACTGTATGGATGTGTTACATATACAAAGGAATGAAAAAAAAATAACAAGCAATCGTAGAACTGCAACGTTTATGCAGGGAGCGCAAAAATAAAGAATAAACTGTATTTAACAATTATTTAATACAGATCAAGAGTTTCTTATAGCAAGCAATCGTTAGGCTAATCCGTTTCTACGGATGGGCCTTTTTTTTGCAATCTACTAAACTTTATAATTCATTTACAAAATTTATTTTATAGCACACTAGTTAGGGGCGATAAATGTGCCCATATTATGTGAGAGTTAATCATAAAAAAATGAGCTCCCTGTATATACAGGGAGCGTTGTGTAAAAAAAAACTTAATACACATGAGAAGAAGTTTCTAATATTTTATATAAAAATCAAATGCTTTATCCTGATATTGATTCCATATCAAAATTATTATTTAGAAAAGTGAGAGGATATTCAAAGTTACCCAAGTATTAAACTTTGTATGTAAGGGCTTAGTATTTGTTACTGAATTTTAAAACCAGCACTTTTATATAATACAGCTAAACGGTATTCTGTATTCTTTAAAAACAATTGGTTTCAATATTAGGTAGGTAGGAGAAGACTGGTTAGCAGTGCCAAGAAGTTTGTATTTATATTTCTGCGTTAAATTAATTGGCCATTTTAGGTTCGGGTAATGTGTTTAATATTTGCTGAATTTCATTTCCAAGCTTCTTTAACTTGTCTTCAGCTCCGTTAAGTTGTTTAAAATATTTGTTAGTATTTTCATCCTGTTTCAGCTCCATCGTTACTTGTTGGTTATTTGATTGCACAGCATTATTTGCATTTTGTGATATTTCGTTGCGTTGAATGCTTCTGGCACTATCGTAAAGAATTTTTGAATTATTATATTCCTCTCTTGCTTTTTTAAAACGTTGTTCAATATCTGTTGTATCAGGTATGTTGTTTCTTCTTAAGCTTTCTTTCATTTTTGCAAGTAGCATCTCTACTTTTTGTACAGTACTGTACGGCTGTTTTATATCACCGCTTGCTACCATAAAACCATACAAATTAAAATGATACTTATCAAAAAACCATGCGTTAAACTTTTTTTGAATTCCTCCTATGGAGTCTTTCAGCAAATTCTCAATTAATGATATATTCTCAGTTGATTCATTAGCCTGATCTTTGTCACCGGGGGGTTTTCTGAAGCGATATGTTTTCATTAAAGCCTTTAACAGATCCTTCTCCTGCAGGTAAATAAGAAAATGATTCGCAAGTGCATAATTTACTGATGCTTTGCATAGATTATTGCCATCACCGCCATTAAATTGCTGCCAATCGTAACTTAATAAATTTTCAATAGAAGGTACTTTTTGTCGTGTTGATCTAAGGTAAGTGCTTGTTAATTGTTTAAGGCGCCAGGTATTCCCTGTTCCTTTAAGCACTTCATTTTTCCATGAATAAATGGAGTATAAACTCGCCATGCCCTCGTCGAGCCATGCAGGTATATCACCTGCATCAGTGCGAACAATAAGATGGAAAAGCTCATGGTATAAAGTCCCCACCTGATCAGGAAAAGCCATACCTGACAAACTCAGATCTGCCAATAGTGAATAGCCAAGTGTTTCATTGGGAATATCAATTCCATGAATCAGTTTTGCTGTGGTCTTTAAGGTATTTCTATCAGGGGCAAGGTAAACGGTTATAAGCTTATCGGGCGCTCTCAGTCCATAATAAGTTACAAAAAAATGGTAGGCTTTTTCCAGATTATTCGTTACTGTTTCAACATTAGATTCTTCTATATGCATATTTTTTGGTGAGACAATTATATAACGGCTAAGGTTTGTATCAATAGAATAATCAACATTCAAAATAGTTTTAAGTTTTTGATAAGCCTGTTTTTTTTGCAACGGCGAAAACAGCCTTGATTCTAATTCTTCTTCAGTAACAAGCTCTCCGAAATTAACCAGCTTTTCTCTTTCAGTACAATCATAGGTCATCCCCATTTTAGAAATACCACCAACTCCCGCCTGTGGCATCGGCACTGTATACACATTCATTAATGCAGAGGCAGGTGTAGCTACAGGCTGAGTGCTGTTGGAATTACAACTACTTATCTCACCCTTTATAAATTGGCGGGCATTAGGTTTAAGCGGATAATTTGCAAGAATATATTGCAGCCATTCAACAGATTTATTTTTATAGCCATCAAGACAAAGGCTTTTACCAATAAAATAATCAAGTATGGCGCATTTACCATAAACAGAGTCTCTTAATCTGTTTGCTTCCTCAAAAACACGCTGATATTTTTTTTGATTCAAAAGATTAATGAAATAGGTGCGGTTTATTTGCTTTTGTGCCCCGGAAAAAAAAGTAAATAATACCAGTGGCAAAATGATAATAAGACGATACATAAGAAATAATATTTTGGATTATAAAATCGCTTATCTAAGGGTGAGTGTTATTTGCTCTTAAAGAATCTATATGTTGTTTTATATTTTCAACTTTATCATTTTCATCTCCCAGCTCGTATATACCATGCATGTTATTACCCTCCTTTGGCATGTTGTAGTAGTTTAAATAAAGAGGCATATCTTTTATATTTACCTCAGCTTTTTTTAAAATAGTTACAGTCATTAAAATAGTTCCAAGTAATCCAAATATAATTCCGGGAGATGAAGAAATTATTGTAAACTTCATACTTGAACTTATTGAAGCATCAAGGTTAGTAGCATCTTCTTTTAATTTTGAAATAATGAAAACTGAACCAACAATTGCCATTATCATTCCTGTAAAAAAACCAAGGTATTTTGTGTATATGCCAGACATCATTAGTGCACCTGCCTGGTTATAACGCCTGTTAAGGCTAAGCTCCTCCATTTTAGCAAGCGTATATAATTTTATATAACCAAGCTTTGAATCAATGTTACTATCCACTTTTACAGATAAAATCCCTGGCAATGCGCTCTCTATCTCAGATTTATCTCCATGATATATGTATGAATCGAAGTTTCTCATTTGAAGGGTGGCTAAAAAGATAAAAATCCCAATTAAAATAGTTGGCATTATTATCATCCATGGTAATAATTTTTGTTGCCAGGCATGCCTTTTTTGTTCTTCTTCTATAACAGGATCACCGCCGGGAGTAATTGAATTCATGGGAATGATTTTAGTAAGAAGATATTTGGTTTTGTAAAGTATAAAATTTTTTTAAGGCATACAAATATTCCGTAACCACCGAAATTAGTTTAGGCAGCCAGGTTTGTTGAAACAGATAATTATGAAGCACACTTTGAATAAACAGTAAGCCATAGCTTTGTACATTCAATTTCTTTTATGGAAAACAAAACGAACAAAATTGCTTTGCTTGTTGATGGCGATAATGCCCAGCCAAAATTACTTACGCTTGTGTTAGAGGAAGCTTCAAAGTATGGCAAGGTAACAATAAGAAGGGTGTATGGCGACTGGACTACGCCACATATGAATAGCTGGAAAAGCCAGTTGAATGAAATGGCTTTTAATCCCATACAAAAATTCTCTTACACCTCGGGTAAAAACTCAACTGATAGCGCCCTGATAATTGACGCTATGGATATTTTGCATGATAACCTGGTAGATGGATTTTGTATAGTGAGCAGTGATAGTGATTACACTGGTCTCGCTAAAAGAATAAGGGAAGATGGCATTTTTGTGATGGGCATTGGTGAGGAAAAAACACCCAATGCTTTTGTAAAATCATGTGAGATATTTACTCATGTTGAAAACCTGGAACCCAAAATTGACAAGCCCGAAAAAAAAGAAGTTCACAAAAAGGAAAAAGTAAAAGTAGATACAAGGCTCATTAATAAAGCATTTGATATGAGTGCTAATGAAAGCAATGAAGTGTATGTTTCTACAATGGGTTTAAATCTCCGTAAACTTGATCCCAGCTTTGACTGCAGAACGTACGGATTTAAAACGCTTACACAATTATTTTCCAAGCTTCCTGATTTTGTTGTAGTGGATAACCTGGTAAATGGATTAAACAATCCATTATTAAAGCGGAAAAATTGAGAGGAGCTACTTCTATATTAGCTATCCTTCCAGCCCCATAAATAACGGCAGGCGTAAGTACGATACGGACTCCACTTTGATGAGATCAAAAGCATTTTCTGTTTCATTAGTTTTTTATCTGCAGTGTCTAACTTGTAAAGCCTGGCTATAGATTGCTGAATGCCCAGGTCGTCAACAGCGAAAACATCTTCCCTTCCTAATGTAAACATCAGAATCATTTCTACAGTCCATTTACCAACCCCCTTTATTTGTGTTAACAGGTCAATCACCTCTTCGTTGCTCATTTTATTTAATTGAACATCTGTGATTTTATTATCTATAAAAAATTTGCAGACGTTATGTACATAGCCTGCCTTAGCATTTGAGAAACCTATACTGCGAAAGGTTTCCAGGGGAGTTGCTGCAATTTGCTGCGGGGAAGGTTGCTTACTGCCATACAGGTTCAAAAATCTTTGATAGATTACTTTAGCCACTTTTGTACTAAGCTGCTGGCTTATAATTGATGCACATAACTGCAGGTAAACCTTTTTTCTGGATACTAAAACAAAGGGTTCCTGCGCCTCAACAATTTTTTTTAATTTTTTATCTTTTATAAGATGCTTTATATGTTCCATTTGCTAAGTAGTAAAAGTTATGGCAATAAAGAAAAGTTCAGCTAAAGTGATAAGAAATTATGAACCTAAAGAGATAAAAAAGAGAGTTTCAGCAAATGTTTGTTCCTGATTTGTTTAGCTAAGCTATTTCCCATTTCATATTACCATCTTTCTGATCTTTTAATAATATACCGGCTGCATTCAATTGTCGTCTTATCTTATCTGAAGTAGCAAAGTCTTTTTTATTTTTTGCTTCTTTGCGTATGTCTAACAATAACTCCATAACACTGTTAAGTGTCTCATCATTTTCTCTTATACTTTTTAAGCCGAAAATATCCTCAAGATATCTTTTAAAAGATATTTGCAACATTTGCATTGTTGATGATGAGAGTGCATCCCTGGAAATCAATCCATCCTTAATAGAATTAATTAATGGAACAGTCTCAAATAAATTTGCCAGTACCTTAGCAGTATTAAAATCATCATTCATAAACTCATCAAGCTCATTCATGAGTTTAATTATTTGAGCATCCTGTTCCTGGTTGGTTGCCTGCTGCTGGTCGGTAACAGGCAGCTTTTGCAAAATTTCATACGCCTCCCACAATCTTTTTAATCCTTTTTCTGCAGCTTCCAAAGCTTCGCTGCTAAAATCTAAGGTGCTGCGGTAATGAGATTGTAAAATAAAAAATCTGATCGTCATCGGATGGAACGCCTGGGTAAGTAATGGGTGGTTGCCGCTAAAAATTTCCGTGAGCTTTATAACATTGTTGTAGCTCTTGCCCATTTTTTTACCGGCAATGGCTATCATATTACTATGCAGCCAGTACCTGGCAGGTGTTTTATGATTGCAAATAGTGCTTTGTGCAATCTCACTTTCATGGTGAGGGAACATAAGATCCATACCTCCGCCATGTATATCAAACTCAGCTCCAAGATATTTGGTCGCCATTGCAGAGCACTCAATATGCCATCCCGGGAAACCCTCTCCCCATGGGCTCTTCCAGCGCATAATATGTTGAGGGGGTGCGGCTTTCCATAAAGCAAAATCTGCTTTGTCTCTTTTTTCTTCCTGCCCGTCAAGCACTCTTGTTGTTTCCAAAAGATCTTCAATAACCCGGCCGCTCAACTTTCCATAATCATGGGAGGCAGCATATTTTTTTACATCAAAATAAACAGAACCATTTGAAACGTAACCATACCCGGCTTCAATAATCTTTTCAATCATGTTTATTTGCTCCACAATATGGCCTGTTGCGGTAGGTTCAATACCTGGTTCAAGATTATTAAACTCTTTCATTGCCCAATGAAAAAGATTAGTGTATTTCTGAACCAGTTCCATCGGCTCAATTTTTTCAAGCAATGCTTTTTTTGATATCTTGTCTTCAGCTTCACGACCTTCTTCTTCAAAATGTCCTGCATCGGTTATGTTTCGTACATAACGAACTTTATAACCAAGGTATAAAAAGTACCTGTTGATAAAATCGAACGTAATATATGGTCGTGCATGGCCTAAATGACTTTCACCACTTACTGTTGGTCCGCATACATACATGCCTACATGCCCGGGGGTAATAGTAGTAAACTCCTCTTTTTTTCTAGTTAATGAATTATATACTTTCAGAGACATTATTGTTCAATTTTTTACGATTCTATATAGCCCTGGGCTGTTCATCAATATCTTATAAAGATCAATTGCAGCTATGCAACAACTATCAAACAAGCAGCATTAAAAATATCCCTGCTTGTATCAAAGATAATTAATCAGGAGTTTTTAAAAGAGAAACATCAGCAATTATGGGGAAATGGTCGCTTAATTTTTTTTTGATCCTTGTAAATTGGGAAATGCTAAATTTCTTATCAACAAAAATATTATCAATTCTAAGAGTAGGAGAAATACCAGTGAATGTTCTTCCTATACCTACTCCTTTTTTTACAAATGCATTTTGCAGGTTTTTACCAATAGTATTATATGCGTAAGAATTAGGAACGTCATTAAAATCCCCACAAACAATAACAGGATAAGGGCTTTTATTTAATTCTTCCCTTACTCTATCCGCCTGTTTGCTTCTTTTTAAAAATCCATATTTAAGTTTGACCATGATATTTTTTGATTCAGTAAATGTAGTGTCAGTATCCAGGTTAGGATTATTAAGATAGTATAGATTTCCGGAAGTAAATCTTATTGATGCCAGGTGAATATTAAAAATTCTTATAGTATCACTACCTGCAATTATATCAGTATACTGAAAAGTTGAATTATAATCACCAGGATTGGGACTAATTGTTTGCTTATTAATAAAAGGGTACCGGGAAAAAATAATTATGCCAAAGTGATGTTTGTCATCAAAATCAAGACGCACATTGTAGGAATAATAATAATTATCAAATTGCAGGACTCTTTTAAAATCCCCGAGATAATTAATTGTTCTGTTATAATCTGCGCCAACCATCTCCTGAAAGCATGCAATATCAGGCTTGTATTGATTAATAAGCTCAAGCATCTGCACTTTTATTTCAGGGTGTTTTTTATGTTGCTGAATATCAAACTGCTCAACATTCCAGCTCATTATACGTAAAGTATTGGTATCTTTTTTAACAACAAATTTGGCTGTAGAATTAAAAGGTATAATGTTTTTAACAGCTTGCCAGCCAAGGATTAAAGTTATAACAGGTAACATCAGCCATGCAGATTTTGCAAAAAGCCAGCCTGCAAAAAAAATTAAAAGCAAGATTATAATATATGGAAGAAGTATTGCAAACACTCCCATGAACCACCAACGTAAAGGTGAAAAATATTGTATGTTGGCTCCTGCCAAAAACAATACAGATATGAAAAGATTGCAAATAAGAAAAAAAGTTTTGGTAACCCTTTTTAAAAATGGTTTAGCCATTTGTATTACAGGTATATTATTTATACTTCAGTATAAATATAAAGGGTAATTTATAAATCAACTTCAGCAGCTCTTTTTAGAATAGTTTTTTCTTCTTCAGTTAACGCCTGATAACCTTTTTGGTTTATTTTATCCAGGATCTCATCAATACGCTGTTGAGTTATATGTGACTTTTTTACAAAAGGCTTTTGATTCCCTGTTTTATAAAAAACCTTCACTTTAATATTTTTTAGATTTTTCTTTTTCTTATCAGGATCAAAAAGATTAATAAGCCAGCTATACAAAATGCTCATCCATAAGCTCCAATCCCTTCCTTTACGCAAGCTTAATACAAACAGAAATCCAATAAGACCGCTTCCCAAATGCGCTATGCTATAAGCGGCGCCATTACCTGCTATACCTGCAAAATCAATTATTATATACAATACAGTAATAACCCATAGAGGAATACCCCCGTTTAACATTCGAAAGAACCTGAAATGAGGTGTAAGTGTGGTGGTAGCCACTGCTATTGCCATAACAGCAGTGTTAGCGCCTATTAGCGAAGCACCATTAATGTAAGGTTTAAGCGGTGGAATTAAATAATATGAAGCAATAAACAGACAAGCCCCGGTAACACCGCCATAAATATATAGTGGTATTAATTTTTTGTTGCCGGTCATATCCTGAAATATGGAACCAAAAACCCACAGCCAAATCATATTAGTTATAGCAACAATCAGGTTTGTATGAGTTACCATGTACGAGAAAAAGGTCCAGGGTTTATGAGCCAGGCTGGCTAAACTTGCAGGTAAATTAAACCAGGGTTCTATATCGGATTCAAATACGCCGGGTGTTGTTTGTGTAATAAAATAAATAATCTTTATAAAAACCAGCACTAAAAAGATAACAGAATTAATACTGATCAGGGTAATTAATGCATTTCCGTCTGCTCCGAGAGAAATTTTTTTTCGTTTATAATCAATATACCGTTCTGATTCACTCATGAAATTTCTATTTTCAATTCATTTTAATAAAGTTACAATATTCTCTTTTTGCAAATAACATATGTGGAGATTTAATAAAACGTTTTTTTGTTGGTTTTGTTCCATATAATAACTAAAATAAAACCCATGACCAAACCACCGAGGTGAGCAAAGTGGGCTATGTTATCATTGCTTCCTCCAAATCCTCCAAACAGGTCGACTGCAGCATAAATTGCCACAACAAATTTTGCTTTTATAGGAAGAGCTCCAAAAATATACATCTCAGTGTTAGGAAATAAATAAGCAAAAGCAGCAAGTAATCCCATAATTGCGCCGGAAGCGCCCACTGCAGGTGCATACTGCACGAATAATATATGTGCTACTCCCGCTGCTAATCCACATGCTAAATAAAAAATCAAAAAACGCTTTGGCCCCCACATTCTCTCCAGTATACTCCCAAACATCCACAGAGCGAGCATGTTAAATAGTATATGGGAAAGCACTATACCATCCCTGTCATACCAAGCATGAGCAAACATATGTGTGACTAATTGATATGGACTAAAGTTCCCGCTATTTAGAGGATATAATGCAACCATATTTGAAAGGCCAAAAGTTCGATCAAAGATTAGTTGAGCTACCCACACCAATACATTTATTATAATCAGGTTTAAAACAACCGGCGGAGTTTTTTGCATGGAAGATCCGTATTGAGCCATTTGAATTTTTATTTATTTCGCAATTTCGGAATAGTAAATGGATTTATTAAATTTGAATAAGTGAAGATTAAGCAAATTGTGAGAATTATTGAGTAAGATGGATGGTTTCTTGTCCGAACAAAAGGCAGTCACAAACAATATAAACATAAAAACAAAAAAGGTTTAGTAACTATTTCGGGGCATAAACTTTCAGATGATATTGCCCCCGGAACTTTAAATAGTATATTAAAACAGGCTCAAATTAAATTATGAAAAAGTATTTAGTTGTATATGAAAAAACCACTACCGGATTCAGCGCCTATGTTCCGGATCTTCCTGGATGTATAGCAACCGGATCAACAAAAAAATCAATAGAAAAAAATATTTATGAAACTATATTATTTCATTTAGACGGTTTAAGAGAAGAAGGCCTGCCCATTCCAAAATCAAGATCAGCATCTGAGGTGCTTGTGTTTAACTAACAATTATTTTATCTCCAGCAAACATACACATTCAATATGATGGGTATGCGGAAACATATCAATAGGCTGAATTTTTACTACCTTATATTTTTCTCCAAGTAAATTAATATCCCGGGCCTGGGTAGCTATATTGCAACTGACATATACAATTTTGGGTGCAGCCATTTCCAACAATTTAATCAAAAGCTTTTCATGCATACCTGCCCTGGGAGGATCTGTAATAATTACATCCGGCCTGCCGTGAAGTAAAAAAAATTCATCAGTGCATATTTTAATCACATCTCCTGTAAAAAATAATGCATGTTCTATATCATTAATAAGGGTATTTTTCCTGGCATCATCTATCGCTTCATTTATAATGTCCACTCCTATAATTTTCTTTGCACCCTTGCTCAAAAAGATACCAATACTTCCTGTTCCGCAATACAGGTCATAAATAATTTCTTTACCGGTTAATTGTGCAAAGCTTTTAACTACATTATATAATTTTTCTGCCTGCCTGGTATTGGTTTGAAAAAATGATTTTGGTGAAATCTTAAAATGAAAATTTTCGAGGTTCTCAATAATAAAACCTTTGCCGGAATATATTTGCGGGGAAAGATCAAAAATGCTGTCGTTCCATTTTGTGTTTATAGTGTATAAAAATGTAGTTATGCCTGGTATTTTTTTTATCAGGTGATCGGCAATTTCTTTTATTGCCTGTGCGTCATCATAAGCTACAACAAGGTTCAACATAAGCTGCCGGTTTGTGGCATAGCGGATAATTATATTGCGTAACCAGCCTGTATGATTTTTTATATCGTAAAAAGATAAATTATATTCGGTAACGAATTTTCGCAGTGTATTCCGTATAATATTATTAATATCATTCATCAGGTAACATTCTTCAATATCAATTATTTTATCAAATATGCCTGCTGCATGATATCCTAGGGCACCTCCCAAATTTGCACTGCTGCCAGGGGCGAGAGTTTCCAGTTCTTCCGGCAGCAAATACCTTTTATTACTAAATGTAAATTCAAGCTTGTTGCGATAGTAAACCGTTTCATCGGCCCCTATGATGGGTAAAATTTCGGGTAGTTCAACTTTTCCTATGCGCTTTAAATTTTGTTCAGCTTCCTGTTGTTTATATTCTATTTGCTTTTCGTAGGGCAACATTTGCCATTTGCATCCCCCGCAAACTCCAAAGTGTATACAAAAAGGTTCTATTCTCTCTTCTGCATATTTTTTAAAACGTATTATCTTACCTTGTGCCCAGTCTTTTTTGTTTCTTGTAATTAGTACATCAACAACATCTCCGGGCACAGCCAATTCTACAAATATTACCTTTCCATCACTATGCCCTAACGCTTTCCCTTCAGCAGCATAACCGTTTATCGCCAGATTTTGTATGATGGTTTTATTATGAATCATTCATGTAAAAGTACCTCATCTTATAAGAGTGGCATAGCCTTTTGAAGATCATTGCTCTCTATAAGAACTAATTATGTATTTTGATTACCTGATGCAAAATTGTTAAGTATTAAAAGATCTCAATACAATTAAATATTTTTGCTCACCAGGAAAAATTTACATGAAAAAATTTTTAATAGTTGCATATTTTTTTTGTTACGCCATTTCCGCCAATAGCCAGGGTTACCAGGTAACGTTGCAAACTCCGAATTTTAAAAACGGCTTAACTTATCTCACGTATTATTATGGCGCTAATATTAATATAGAAGATTCGGCTTTGATAAATGAAAAAGGTATAGCTGTATTTAAAAAAGATAAAGCCTTGCCTCCGGGCATCTATTCTGTTATATTTCCAGGTAAGAATAAAATGGTAGACTTTTTAGTGAGTAATGAACAAAAGATATCAATTACTGCTGATACTACAGACCTTTTAAATAGGACTGTAGTAACTGGCGCTAAAGAAAACTCCCTGTTTCAGCAATATCAAAAATATATAGCAGTTAAAGGGAAACAATTACAAAAAGAGCAGGAGGCATATAGTTTATCAAGGTCAAACGCAGACTCTCTTTTACATCAGAAAAATTATATGCAGCTTAATAATGAATTGACCCAATACAGGGAAAATATTATTAAACAAAATCCGGAATCTATGCTGGCCATATTATTTCAAAGTATGAAAAGCCCTTCCATTCCCAATCCAAAGCCACTCTCAAAAAATGATTCTCTTAATAATTATAATTATTATAAAAGGCATTACTGGGACGGAATAACTTTTATGGATGACAAGGTAATCCGTACACCATTCTTTTTACCGAAGGTGGAAAAATATTTCAGGGAGGTGCTAGTACCTGCACCAGATTCAATTATAAATGAAGCGGATTATCTACTGCTCCTCGCCAGGAGCAATACCGGTATGTACCAGTTTTTGCTTAACTGGCTAACAGATGAGTACATTAATCCAAAGTATATGGGGCAGGATGCAATATTTGTTCACCTGTTTGAAAAGTATCATTCCAAAGGGGTTTCAAGCTGGTTAAACGAAAAGCAACTTACAGCTATTTCCAACAGGGCATATATGCTTATGGCTAATTTAATCGGAGAAAAATCTGCTGACCTGGAGTTAACAGATACTACAGGCAAAACTGCTTCTCTGTATGAGGTTAAAGCAGATTATACGATTGTTGTTTTTTGGGATCCTACATGTGGCCATTGCAGGGAAGAGATTCCCAGGCTTGATTCATTTTATAAAGCAAAATGGAGTAAACAGGGAATAAAAATTTACGCTGTACTAACTGAAAATGAAAAACCAAAATGGCTGGAATTTATTCATGAAAAAAACTTAAAGGATTGGATACATGTGTACCAAACCGATGAAAGTAAAAAAGAAGAAACGCTTAGTAAAAAAGCAAGCTTCAGGCAATTGTACGATGTTACTCAAACCCCTACCATATATTTATTAGATAAGGAAAAAAGAATAATTGCAAAAAAACTAACCTTACAGCAAATAGACGATATGCTGCAGGCAAAAATTAATACTAAAAAGGTAACCCAATAATTATGAAGAATTTTTTATTGATAGTTACCCTTTCTTTAATTACCTCCTCTGTTTTTTCACAAACATTATTTACTTACGGATCACAGGCGGTAAGTAAAGAAGAATTTTTAAGAGCTTTTAATAAGAATAATAATTCTTCAGCCACTACTAAAGATTCTGACCTGCGTGAGTACCTTGATTTATATATAAAATTCAAGTTAAAGGTTAAGGCTGCCAACGACCTGCATATAGATACCTTTCCTGAAATCAATAATGACCTTCAAAATTTTCGCACTCAAATTGAAGAAAGCTATCTCAATGATGAAAAGGAAATTGATACTCTTGTGGAGGAAGCCTTTACCCGGAGCCAAAAGGACATTCATATATTACACTTGTTTATCCCAATGGATAAAGAGGCTGCGGCTGCAGATACAATTAAAATTTACCAGGCTGCGAAAGATGCCTATGATGTATTAATAAAGGGTGGGTACTTCAAAGATATTGTTCACTATCTTAAAGATAAATCCATAGATGCAAGCTGGAGTGATGTTGGTTTTATAACCGTATTTAATATTCCTTATGAGTTTGAAAATATTGTTTACCAGCTACAGCGGGGGCAGAGCAGTAAATTGTATCGTTCTAAAAATGGGTATCACATTTTTTTAAATATTGAAGAAAGAGAAGCTTTAGGCAAAATAAAAGTTGCACAAATTTTAATAGCAGTACCACCCGGGGCTAACGATGAACAAAAAAATAAAGCATTTGAAATTGCAGATTCAGTATACAAAAAATTACAGGCCGGAGCTGATTTTAATGAAACGGCCTTAACATTCAGCAATGATCAAACCACTAACATGAATGGTGGCGTATTACCCGAATTTGGCATAGGAAAATATGATCCTGTTTTTGAGAGTAAGGCTTTTGCTTTACAAAAAGATGGTGAAATAACTGCCCCTTTCCAAACATCTTTTGGGTATCATATTTTAAAAAGATTAAGTCGCACACCTGTTCCAGAGTATAAGAGCAGGGAATACTTATCTTCCTTAAAGCAACAGGTACTGGAAGATGCAAGAATTTCATCAGCCAAAGAAAAATTTTTGAATAACCTCTTAAAAACGCTTGCGTATAAAAATAATACGGGCATAAATGAAAAGGCCCTCTGGCGTATTACAGATAGTTTTATTGTAAGTGGAAAAAAAATTACTACAGCCAATCTTAATGAAAAAACCTGGCTTCATTCATTTCTTAAAAGCAGGGTAACTGTTGCTGACTGGCTTAAGTTTGCAAAGAATTATAAGAGCGACCCTGCGCTAAATAAAGGAGAATCTTATCCCGAATTAATGAAGAAATACATTTCTTCCAAAGCCTTAGAAAATTACCGTAAAAGATTAGAATATTATAATCCTGATTTTAAATATCAACTGCAGGAATTTAAAGATGGAAATATGTTATTTGAAGTTATGGAAAAAAATATCTGGTCTAAAGCTTCCATTGATAGTGCAGGCATCATAAACTTTTTTAATCAGAATAAAACCAGGTACTATTGGAGCGAAAGCGCTGATGTTATTCTGATCTCGTGCCCTAATGAAAAAATTGCAAAACTTGCTGCGGAACAAATAAGATCAGGCAAGAGCTGGCAAAACCTTTCTGAAGATAATGCTTCGCAGATACAAACAGATTCCGGAAGGTATGAGCTTACCCAGGTTCCTGTTAAAATTAGTGGCAAGTTTACACCGGGAACTATTACTGAGCCAATAGTTAACGATGTTGATAGTACAGCCTCTTTTGTAAAAATAATACATATCTACCCTGGCCATCAGCCACGCACTTTAGAAGAAGCCAGGGGACTGGTTATTAATGATTACCAAAATCTTCTTGAAAAGAAATGGATTGAAGAATTAAAAAAGAAATATCCTGTAAAGGTTAATGAGGAAGTTCTTTCGGCAATGTTGAATAATATAAAGTGAATCAAAGTTCGCTACAATTTACACAATTTGCTTAACCACATTTACAATCACATGTGGCTTACCAAGTGTATAATAATGAAGGAGAGGAACACCAAATTCTTTTAATTCTTTTGATTGCTGTAGCAACCATTCAGTACCTACAAGTTCAACATCCGCATCTGTTTTGCTTTTCAATATTTCGTGGCTCAATTCCGTGGGGATATCAACATGAAATGTTCTGGGTAAAACGGTAAGTTGTTTTTTTGACGTTATTGGTTTTAGTCCGGGAATAACCGGAACATTTATACCGGCCAGTTTGCATGCATTCACAAACTCAAAATATTTTTTATTATCAAAGAACATTTGCGTTATAATATACTCAGCCCCTGCATCAACTTTTCTTTTTAAATGATCCAGATCACTTTGGAGATTGGGGGCTTCAAAATGTTTTTCAGGATAACCAGCTACGCCAACGCAAAATTTTGTTTTTGAACCATTACGGATATCTTCTTCAAGATAAATTCCATTATTAAGATCCACTATTTGTTTTAAAAGATTTATTGCATAGCTGTGCCCGTTAATTTCCGGCTCAAACAGGGTTTCATTTTTTGCAGCATCTCCTCTTAATGCAAGCACATTATCTATACCCAAAAAATCAAGATCAATCAGGGCGCTTTCTGTTTCCTGCTTGCTAAAGCCTCCACATATTAAGTGTGGCACTGCATCAATTTTATAATGATTCATAATTGCCGCACAAATGCCTACCGTTCCGGGTCGCTTTCTAACTTCTACTTTCTCAAAAGTTCCATCAGCCTTTTTCTTAAAAACCTGTTCGCTGCGATGATAAGTTACATTAATGAATGCCGGCTTAAACTCCATCAGGGGATCAAGATGATCATAAATTGAATTGATAGTTTTTCCTTTTAATGGCGGAAGAATCTCAA
Organism: Ginsengibacter sp.; assembly: GCA_039922095.1. Lineage (GTDB taxonomy): Bacteria > Bacteroidota > Bacteroidia > Chitinophagales > Chitinophagaceae > Ginsengibacter. Next base: position 17,611 of record JBDSAQ010000477.1, read on the forward strand.
AAGATACCAATGTTTTTTTAGCCTCTTTTATGTGATCTGTTACTTTCATGCTTTTGTAAAAATTGATGCAAACATACTTCAGCATTTCATCAATAACAAATCCATTCGAAAGCTTTGATTGCCTGAATCAGCGCACTGTAACCCAAATTAAGTTTAACATCTGCCACGCTCACAGGTAAATATTTTAAAATTCATTGGCTTATTTTTGCTCAAATACATTCTGTTTTGAACCAAACCATTTTTGCAAAGGATATAGTAAAAAGTTATGGAAAACGTATCGTCGTTAACAAGGTATCTTTTCATGTACAGCAAGGGGAAATAGTTGGTCTGCTTGGTCCAAACGGGGCTGGTAAAACCACCTCTTTTTACCAGGTTGTAGGTTTAATAAGGCCTGATGAAGGAGAGGTATTTTTAAATGATTTAAATATAACCAAAACACCCATGTATAAAAGGGCTCAGATGGGTATTGGCTACCTGCCGCAGGAGGCAAGTGTATTTAGAAAACTAAGTGTTCAGGATAATATTGCTGCCGTTTTGGAAATGACTAAACTTACGAAGAGAGAGCAAAAAATTAAGTTGGAAATATTAATTGATGAACTGCGTTTGAGCCATGTTCGTATGAGTAATGGAGATGTGTTAAGCGGAGGGGAGCGGAGAAGGACTGAAATAGCCAGGGCACTGGCTGTAGATCCTAAATTTATTTTACTTGATGAACCTTTTGCCGGTATAGATCCGATAGCAGTTGAAGATATACAATCTATAATTACCAAATTAAAAGAAAAAAATATCGGTATTCTTATCACAGATCATAATGTAAATGAAACACTCTCAATATGCGACAGGGCTTACCTGTTGATTGAAGGCAAAATATTTAAGCACGGCACTTCGGAAGAGCTGGCTAATGATGAACAGGTAAGAAATTTATATTTAGGCAGAAATTTTGAATTGAAAAGAAAGAATTTTTTGCACACTGAATCCTGATTCTCCAGGCCTGCATTATTTATATCTATCAGAATTCTTTATTCTCGTTATCATTATTTACTTTGCCAGGTAAATGAAGTTATTAAGTCCTGCAATTTCACGATTAGCCCGCTTGCGTTTATGGCGTATTGACAATTGGATCGGAAACCCGGTTGATGCACAACGGGAGGTTCTGCAGGACCTGGTAACTTCTGCACAATACACTGAATTTGGGCGCAGGTATAACTTTTCCAAATTATTTTCAATAAAAGATTTTAAAAAACACGTTCCTGTTCATGAGTATGATGATATTAAACCATACATCTTAAGAATGATGGAAGGGGAAGAAAATATTTTATGGAACACTCCCATTTATTGGTTTGCTAAAAGCAGTGGCACTACATCAGATAAAAGTAAATTTATTCCTGTTAGCGATGAGAGTTTAACGGATACTCACTTTAAAGCATCTAAAGATGTGCTCACAAATTACTATAAAAATTTTCCGGAGAGTGATCTGCTTACAGGTAAAAGTCTTGTAGTGGGTGGCAGTCACCAATTACACCAGTTAAATGAAGATATACATTATGGAGATCTAAGTGCCGTACTGATGCAGAATACACCCTTTTGGGGAAACTGGATACGGACCCCTGAACTAAGAATTGCATTGTTAGATGAATGGGAAAGTAAAATTGATAAGTTAGCAAATATCACTATAAATGAAAATGTAACTTCTCTTGCAGGTGTACCAACATGGACTATCGTTTTAATAAAAAAAATCCTTGAGCTTTCAGGTAAAAGCACTCTCAAACAGGTTTGGCCCAACCTTGAACTTTACATGCACGGCGGAGTTTCATTTACTCCATACAGGGAACAGTTAAATAAACTAATAGGCAGCAGCATCAATTATCTTGAAATTTATAATGCAAGTGAAGGATTTTTTGCTGCACAGGATATGCCTGACGAAGAAGGGCTGCTTTTATTCGCACAACATGGAATCTTTTATGAGTTTATGCCTGTTAATGAATATGGACAAAATAATCCATCAACTATAGGATTAAGAGATGTTGAATTAAATAAAAATTATGCCCTTGTTATCACTACCAACGGAGGATTATGGCGGTACCTCGTAGGAGATACAATACAGTTTACAAAACTTCATCCTTATAAAATAAAAGTTACAGGCAGGCTTAAACATTATATGAATGCTTTTGGTGAGGAAGTGATTGTAGATAATACCGACAAAGCCATAGGTATTGCCTCAGCAAAAACCAATGCTGTGGTTAATGATTATACGGCTGCACCCGTGTATTTTAATGAAGCAGGCAACGGAGCCCATGAATGGCTTATAGAGTTTGATAAAATGCCGGAGAATATAAATGCTTTCGCTTACGAATTAGATAATGCATTAAAATCTGTTAACAGCGATTATGAGGCCAAACGCTATAAAGACATTGCATTGCGCCTTCCTGTTATACAGGTATTAACAAAGGGAACATTTACTCAATGGCTTAAAGGAAAGGGAAAACTTGGCGGGCAGCATAAAGTGCCAAGGCTAAGTAATGATAGAAAATTAATTGAAGAAATTTTATCTATCCAAAGCAATGAACATGTTTAAAACATTACTAAGGGTTATTTTAATTATTTTATTATTTCTTCCATTACTAGCGGCTGCACATTTTTTTGTTTTTCCCCAGGAAACAAGATGTGTGCTTATTGACTTTGCAGATTTTGAGAAGCAACAAAATATTTATTATAGAAAAGATGTGCCTGTAAATACAATTCAACAGTTAATACAACTTAAGTTTGATGCGGAAAAAAATGTTTATCAGTTTTGGAAAGATACGGGTCACATTAATTATAAACTGATCTATTGCCAGGCGGAATCAGATTACAAAAATTATGGCAGAGAAGGGGCACCCGCTGTTACTAATATAAAATTGGGGGCTTATGTAGTAATTCCAGGGAATATGGTGGATGTAAATATTCTTTCGCATGAAATAAGCCACACAGTATTATACAGGCAGATTGGCTGGTTTAAATTACACTTTAAAATTCCTACATGGTTTGGTGAAGGCCTTGCTATGCAGGTTGATGACAGGGATTATTATTCTATTGATACATTACTAAATAAGAAAAACACCGGAATTATTTTACCGGATGTTACACAACTTACTACTCCGGAAAAATTTCATAATGGTTCAGTAACACAGGTGATGCTTAATTATTCCGTTGCAAAATACGTTGTACACGAATGGCTTAAAACCAATTCACTTAGCGCTTTTATTGAGGCGATTAATAATGGATATGGTTTTGAAGAAAGCTACCACATGAAAAGCTTAAGCAATAAAATAAATTAGGGGAAGAGATTAAATGATTACAGAACTTTGAAGTATGAAAATTAAAAGCCTTCAATTAAAAAACTTTAAACGGTTCACAGACTTGACGATTCGGGATATTCCTGAAACGGCTAAGCTGGTACTTTTGATTGGAAGCAATGGAAGTGGAAAGAGCAGTGTATTTGATGCATTTGAAAGAATTTCAACTCTGGCTTTAGCATTCGGAACAGCGAATTATATTAATCAAAACGAATACTACTCAAAAAAAAGTATCAATAATTATAAAATCGTTTTACAAACATTCGATAATATACTGTTTAAAAATGACGAGGCATTTAATTATTTGCCAGAAAATAATAGGTTTGAAAAAAGCTTTTTCGGCCGAACTAGTTTTAGACAGATTCCAAGACTTTCAAGAACAGGATTAGGAAATAAAAATTTTAATATTGAGAAAAACTCTGACAGGCCAATTTCTTTTATAGATAGAGATGAAAGATTTGAGAATGATTTGGAACACATATTTGGAAAATTATTAGAAGAATTTTTTATTTCTGATGACTCTAAATCCAAAATAAAATCAAATGTGGTCTTTCCAATAAACGAAGCCTTTGAAAGGATATTTGGTGAAAAGAATGGTTCTAAGCTTGAGCTTCAAAGAATTATTCCTCCTTTGGAAGGAAACACAGCTCAAATAATTTTTTTGAAAGGAGAGTCAGAATTTCATTACAATCAATTAAGCGCCGGAGAAAAAGAGGTTTTTAATATTTTAATTAATCTTGTAGCTAGAAAAGAATACTATAGCGACACCGTCTTCTTTTTTGATGAAATAGACTTACACCTGAATACAAAACTTCAGTACGATCTGCTTAAAGAATTAACAGAAAACTGGATACCTGACAATTGCCAGTTTTGGACGGCATCCCACTCCTTAGGATTTATTCAATATGCAAAAGAAAGTGAAGGCGCAGTAATTTTTGATTTTGATGATTACGATTTTGACTATCCAAAAATTCTAACTCCTGAACCTAAAGACAATCCGGAAATTTATGATATTGCAATTGACAAAGATTTTCTTTCCAAACTTTTTGTTGGGTTTGATATTTATTTTGTAGAAAATACTGACCAGCTTTATTATAGTCTTTCAAATCTTCCTAAAAAATTATTTGTACCGGAAAAGGGCAGAAACGCCGTTTACCACAAAGTAAAATCCGGAGAGTATAATGGGATCATTGACAGAGATTATTTAAGTGATGACGATATTACAGAAATTAGCAAGTATTATCCAAACTTAAAAATTCTTGACTATTATAGTATTGAAAATTATTTATATCATCCTGATAATATTGAAGAATATAACAATAGAAAGAACTTACCATTTGATAAAGAATTTTATAAAGCTGAGATAAAGAAAGCTAAAGACCAGGTAATACAAGAGCTTACAATAAAAATTGCAACAATAAGAAACAGCTATCCTTTTTTTGATGATCCTAAATTTGATACTAAGGAAAATTTTAACCAGCGCAGGTTTAAAAATAAAGAAGAAAATTTTACAAACACGGCTTTAGTAGTTGGTTATTTGAACAGTAATGATTTTCCCACCTTTTATAAATCTTTCTCAATAAAAGATCATGGTACGCATTTATCAGAAAGAAACCATCCGCCATCTGAATTAGCACAAACAACATGGTTTAGAAAACAAATAGAATCCATAGTTAAATAATACTATATGAAACTATTAGATAACAAAGTTGCCATAATAACCGGTGCCAGCCGCGGTATCGGCGAAGGCATTGCTTTAAAATTTGCAGAGCATGGCGCTCATGTTGCATTTACTTATTTAAGCAGTGATGAAAAAGCTTTGGCATTAGAAGAAAAATTAAAATCCTTTGGCATAAAAGCAAAAGCTTATAAAAGCAATGCAGGCATATTTTCAGATTGTGAAGCCCTGGTAAATGATGTGGTTAAAGAATTTGGCACTATTGATATTTGTGTGAACAATGCAGGCATATCCAAAGATAATTTACTGCTACGCATGACGCAGGAACAATGGGATGAAGTGATGACGACCAATTTGAAAAGTGTATTTAATATGACCAAACAGGTTATCCGCCCCATGATGAAAGCAAAAAGCGGGAGCATTATAAACATGAGCAGCATAATTGGGGAAACAGGCAATGCAGGGCAGAGCAGTTATGCAGCGAGCAAAGCCGGTATAATTGGTTTTACAAAAAGCATAGCAAAAGAATTGGGCAGCCGTAATATTCGTTGCAACGCCATAGCCCCGGGCTTTGTAGAAACCGATATGACCAGCTATTTAAAAGAAGGTGAAAGCGCTGATAAATTTAAAGCCTCAATACCATTGGGAAGATTTGCCAGTACAGAAGATATTGCCAATGTTTCGCTTTTTTTAGCCAGCAATTTAAGCAGCTATGTTACAGGACAAACTATCAGTGTTTGTGGTGGTTTAAATATATAATGTTCTCACTGATTTAATTCTTTTATACCTCCTTGAGAAATTTATAGGGGGTATCTAAAAAATAAAAAAAACGGTTTAGTTTAAAGTATTCGTCAATCCCAGGTGGTAAAGGAACATTTCGGGGAACGGGTAAATACTACTGCCACCTGTTTTTCAATACCTCTTTAAAAAAACTCCCACGGAAACCTATAACTACAAATACCGGATGATGCGGTAGGGCATTTTATATCATTGTTGATTATGATATCTCTTTGCAAACCCAATTCCAAACTGCCATGAGTAGTGTATAAGCCGGGCTTAATTATTTCTGCATCGTAGCTCAGGCCTGCTTTGGTTGAATATTCGTTGGTGGGGGTATAACCTGTTTTGTTTTGTCCCCATTTCCAGGTAAACCCAACACTGAAAGCATTGTTATTTGATAAGCCGGAATTATTCCTGTACCAGCAACCCAGTTCAATTGGATATTCATTAAAGCTTATTAGTATACCACCAATCAATACCCTGCTTTCACCCTGTATTTGTGCAATAATTGTGGGCTTTAATTTTAAAATATCATTCTCATATAATATACTCATGTGTGTTGTTATCTTTTTGGGGAGCCTGCCATTTTCTGGTTTTCCATTAAAACTCACATAAGGCTCATTTATGTGATGCACAGCTCCGCCAATCATAAAATCATTGCGTGTATACACAAAGCCTGCTGACATATCAAAATACTTTTTGTTGGTTCCGTTTACAAAAAGATCTACCTGTGAGGGAGAGCCTGTAATACCATTTTGATCAAGCTGATCAATAAATACAAAGTCGTTGTTGTTTACACTCCCCAGGGTAATGCCTGCCTGCAACGCCATACTCAAAAACCAGTTGGAACAATTTGAACTATTGGTACCAAAGCTTCTGCCCAGGATGCCTGAAATATTTGTGTTACGTAAATAACCTTTACTGGCGTGGTTTACAGCCAAACCAAGGTTAACAATATTGCGGAGGTTATCATCATATATGGATCTGTCAACAGCCCCGTTAAAATATTTATAAGGCTTGTATAAATTAAACCATTGCATTTTTGTAAGCCCGGAAATTCGCAGGTTATTTTTTCCGCAGCCGGTAAAAGCAGGATTAAGATATAATGGTGAATAATTGAACTGGGTAAACAACGCATCCTGGCATAAGCTCCTGCTACTTAAAATTGTAAGTGCAATAAGTAATAAAGTTTTTTGGTATTTCATCCTGATTATTTCATGTTATCTGAATAAAGTTAGTGTTCCAAAGGTATTGCCGGCCTTGCCTCCCGATTTACTGTAAGACATGCCATCCCACTTTTTCCCGCTTTTAAAATACGCTGTAATTCGCCAGGCATAAGAATCCTGCGGCACTGGCATACCATTATATGTTCCGTCCCATCCTTTGGCAGGGCTTCCTGCTGCATCAAGTTCTCTTGTTTCAAATAATAATTTGCCCCAACTGTCAAATATCTGAAGATGATAATCTTCAAGGCCTTTACCCATTGGTTTAAAAGTTTTAAATTCAGTTCTTATACTGTTAGGATAAAATGCATTTGGTACAAAGAGATATCCGGGGTAACCATCTATCCTTGCAATTTTTATAGTAGTATCCGGGCAGTTTGTACTGGTGTCTAACACAATTAATCTTACAAAATAATTTCCTGTATCCGCATACTTATGAGTTACATCCCTTGTACTGGCAAAAGCTCCATCCCCAAGGCTCCATTGATAATTGTATTTATTGCTGTTTAATGTAAGGTTATTAAAACTAAAAGTATAATCAGGTACACTAATAGCAGGGGCGGGAGTTATAAGGAAATCCGAAGCTGGCGGCACTTTGGCTAAAATCAAATTAGGCTTTATTAATGAGTCTTTACAGCCAGCGCTGTTACCAGCTAATAGCTTAACTGTATAACGCAAGTCGCTTGGAGTAAAGTTTTTTAAGGGGTCTGTCTCGGTACTGAATGTGCCATCGCTAAAGCTCCACAGGTACCTGTCGCTGTTTCTTGTAAGATTAGTAAACTGTACTCTTGCTGTATCGCAGGTAAGGGTATCATCTGCTGAAAAATCAACAATTGGTTTTGTGGCAACTGTAACATATGTATTAGCAGTGTCTTTACAAACGCCATCACTTGCAACGATTGTAATTAAGTACCGGCCTGTAAAAGTGTATAAATGTGTAGGGCTGGTAAGAGAACTTATGACAGAGTTATCACCCCAATCCCATTGATAAGAATTAGCATTGGTACTTTGGTTGATCGTAACAACATTTAAAAAACCTGTACAGCCCAGGGTGTCATTAAGTGCAAATGTTGCCTTGGGTTTAATCCTTGAAGTAAAGCTTATTGAAAAAGTATCCGGCTTGCAGCCATAGATGTTATCTGCAATTAAAGTGATAGTGTATGGCGTTGATGGTTGATTAATTCTAAGAGTTGGGTTGGCAACAGTATCTGTAAGCACCCCATTGAGGAGCCATTTATATTTAGTTGTGTATTGAGAAGCATTTGCAACTGATGCGATAAAAGGAACGCAGGTATTTGGATTATTAATACTGAACTGTGCCCTGGCCACAGGATTCAATTGCAGTATGCCGCCTGCAGTATCA